>QMXC01000011.1 GCA_003661945.1 Candidatus Bathyarchaeota archaeon
GAAAAAGCAGAAAAAATAGTCACCGCAGTCCAAGAAAAGCTTTTAACTCCGTACGGTTTTAGAACGTTGCCACCAGACCATCCCAACTACGTAGGCGTATACCTCGGCGACTTCCGACATAGAGACCTAGCCTACCACAATGGAACAGCTTGGGCATGGCTCCTCGGCCCCTTCACAACAGCTTTTCTAAAAACAAAAAGGCACGAATCAGAATGGAGGAAATACGCATTCAAAAATTTCTTGGAAAAGCTCTTTCGAGAGAACCTGTTCAACGGCGGGCTGGGAAGCCTAAACGAGATTTTCGACGGAAACTTTCCGCACCATCCTCGAGGATGCATAGCTCAAGCATGGAGCGTAGCCGAGCCTCTGAGAGCCTACGTTGAAGACGTGCTGCTGATTCGCCCCCCATACGAGAAAGAACTGCTTTCACCCTAATTTCTTCTCTTCCTTAACAGCGGCTTTCCGCAACTCTTCAGCGGAGTCTTCAGGCGGAACCGTGTTTATGTACACGCCTGTGCTCTTCTCGAACCCAGCCCATATGGCAAGCTTTGGATAAACCTCTAAATGCCAATGATAATATTTCTTGGCTTCCGCATCTTTAGCTGGAGCTATATGAAAGCCATAATTGTAAGCAGGGTTATTCACAAGCGTTTTTAAGGCGCCTAAACAGATTCTCAACGTCTTAGCGAAGGCTTCAACCTCCTTCTTCCGCATCTTAGCTGGGGTTGAAACGTGTTTTTTCGGGAAAATCCAGAACTCCAGCGGATGAACACTTGCCCAAGGAGCAAAAACAACGAAACTCTGGTTTTCCCATATGAAACGCTCGCTACGCCTTTCCCTTTCTATTATGTCGCAGAACACGCATCCGCCGTTTTTCCGGTAGCTTATCCGGCTAGCCTTCAACTCCGCCTTCACAGTTGTAGGCACAAAAGGCATAGCTATGATCTGGCTGTGAGCATGCGAAAGCGAGGCGCCAGCGTCGACCCCGTGGTTCCGGAAAATCGAAACATACTCCACATAAGGCTTCGCTGAAAGCGTCTTCAACCGGTCGATATAGGCGTTCACCACGTGGATAAGCTGCGAAACCCTCGCGTTTCCCGGATGCTCGTCGTGGTTCGGCGACTCTATCAAAACTTCATGATGCCCCCAAGCCTCGCTTAACCCGCGTTTACGCCGAACATCATCCCGTGTAGGCGGAGTAAAAGCCGGATAAAGATTCGGCACACATCGGACAAGCCAGTCCTTATGCCTAAACCCGTCGCTGTCTTTCTCTTTCACAAGCCTTCCATCCGAAATTTTATAAAGAAGAACAGCAGGCGGCGTCATACGTTCCCTTCCCGGACAAAGAGGACAAACCTTCGCCTTTGTTTCAACGGGTTTTTTCACAAAATCGGTAGGACGCCGTTTACGGCTCGTCGCTATCACAACCCAACGGTCTAAAAGGTAATCCTTCCGAAGCATGTTAAACTCCAAAGCCCGCACACCCTCAAACAGCACGAAGCATTCAGCTTATAACAACAACATATATAATTTTCTACACCACAAACCAAACCTAGAACAAAAGCCGGGGTGGCAGAGTGGAAACAAGCCGGAAAAAGCCGCACATGCGCTGGCCTCGAGATCACCCCACCCGAACCCTAAAAGAGGGGCCTAGACAAGCAAGCCAGTGGCGCTATGCGCCTCAGGGGTTCAAATCCCCTCCCCGGCGCCAAAAATTATGTTGAGAAACGGGTATTCTGCATTATTTGAAGGACTTCAACTGTCTGGTATGCGGCAGTGTTGAATGGGACTATTTGGATTAAAGTTTTAGTGGACGATTCAATGTTTGGAAACGCGCGGGGAATTTTATGTAGTATGCCTTTATAGTCGTGTTTTCGTAGACGCTTACCTTTCTTATGTTGGCTGTTGATCCGTCTTCCCAGTTTCGGAAAACGTACTGGTATATTATTCCGTTGTTTTCTAGCGTGAGGAAGATTTTGGGCGTTTTGACTATTCTTTCGCCTTGTATTACGTTTTGAGTGGTTGGCGAAGTTGCGCCGTCGCCGTCTATGTATACTGGAAGGTTTAGTTCTGCGCCGTAGTTAGTGCGGGTTTCTATGGTTAAGCTGTATTCGATGTAGGGGTAAACCGTAAATTGGGTTATGGCTTCTGGAGAGTAGGCTGTGCCGTCGGGTTTCTCTGCGCTTACATGCTCTTGGCATGTGCCGGGAACAACGTATTGTGGAATTGGTGTGCTTTCTCCTAGGTAGTAGGTTTTTTCGGTTGTAGCTGGTAGGACCGTTGAGAGGGTCATGTAGCAGAAGATTGAGCGTAGCGTGTCTAGGGCGCTGGCGGCTATTTTCACGGTTTTGGGCTCCGGCGTGTTATTTCTCAAGGTTACTTTGACCCAGAAGGTATCTTTCTGCGCGAACCGCGTTATTTCCCACCACATGCCGTAAACATATCTTCCGGTTTCAACAGAAACTATTTCAACCTCGTATTCTTCGGCTTGGCATGGAAAAACGCAGACCGTAAGCGCCGAGTTAAGCAGCAACGGAAAAAGCATGAGCAAAGCTTTCAGCCTTTCCATGTAGAGACACCGGATACTGAGTAGGTAAAAGTTTTGATATAACGTTTTTCAGCTTTTTCTTGTCTATAAACCGCAATCGCAACACGGTGAAGAGATTAAAATATGAGCATACGTTATTGTGTTGACAATAGTGTACGGTGGTTTCATGAAATTTCGAACATTAAGCCTAGAGGATTACGACGCGATGGTAGAGCTGTGGAAAGCCGCTGGTTTGCCCTATAAGCCGAAAGGACGGGACAGCAGAGAAGCTATAGCTGAACAGATGCGGAACAACCCGGATTTTTTCGTTGGCGCCTTTGATGCAAACGGAAAGCTCGTGGGCGTCGTCGTTCTAAGCTGCGACGGAAGGAAGGGGTGGATTAACCGTTTAGCTGTTCATCCAGAGTATAGACGACGCGGAATAGCTAAAGCTTTGATCGCTGAGGGAGAAAAAATACTGCGAAAACACGGAATGCGAATTATCTGCGCCTTGATAGAGGACTACAACAAGGCTTCGAAACAGTTATTTCGAGAATGCGGGTACGTGGAACACCGCGATATCATATATTTTAGTAAACGAGAAAGCGAAGAGGTCTAAGCCTTCTAATCGAGTTGACCATTTGACGTATAGTTTTTCGTCAAATTTCATTGGACATACTCCGCTGGGCTTTCCTGTTCTATTGTTATTGCATTTAAGGCATGGAAATATTTTGTTAGGCTTCTTTTTCGGCTGGTTCTTTAACTAGAAAGAGCACTATGGCAAGTTCTATTGGCACGAAGGCTAGTGGGATTAAGAATGGTAGCTGAGGGGAAATGTTCTTGTAGAGAAATCCTCCAATGAGGTTTCCTAGAGCCATGAAAATGTAGTTGAAGAAGCTTGAGAATCCTTGAACTTTGCCGCGTTGTTCTTTAGGCACGAGGTCTGCTCCAAGCGCTGCTGAAGCAGAGAAAAACAAAAGCTGAGCGATTCCCGTTAGGGGAAAAGCTATGAAAAGCCGGATTAGGTCTCCATACACGATGAGTAAAATGGCGGGGACTAGTAGGAGATAAGCCGCGATAAGCGGTTTTTTCCTTCCGAACCTGTCGATGATTTTGCCTATGGGCAGAGAAACCACGATCATGGTGATGAAAAGCGCTGTTAGTATCAGCGACCAATAAAATTCGGGTATGTGTAAAACTTCTACTGCGTAGAGCACGAAGAACGATTGTCCCATGGCGAAGGAAAACATTAAGATAAGGTTAGCTATGAAAAGAAAGAACATCGAACGGGGAACCTTTTTCCAAACTCTTACGCTTTCCTTCAATGAGGCTGGATAGGCTTTTAGTAAGCCGCGTAAATCAACTTTCTCTTCGGTTTGAATCGATTCGCGTAGTCTAAGCCGTAGGATTGCAGCGGCTAGGTAAAAGGCGACCACGAGAAAATAGCATATACGCATAGAGCCTTCTAGCCCGAAATTAAGAAAGAGGACGCCGGCAATAAGCGGCGCCGGTGTTGTTGAAACGCTTGTGATTAGGTTAATTATCGAAAAGCCTAGACCACGTTTTTCCGGGGGAAGCGAATCTGCAACCATGGCGAAGAGAGCTGGCTGGTATATTAGGCAAAGGTTAGCTATCACGGCGCCTACGAGAATCCACTCCCAGCTCTGCGCCAGAGCGTAGAGGAGATAGGACAGCGCCACTCCGAAGGTCATGGTGGATATGAGCCATTTCCGCCCATATTTGTCCGCGAGGTAGCCGCCGGGAAACTGAACCGACGCGAGGGCAATGAATGAGGCGAACATTATTAAGCCTAAAATGAATTCATCGCCGCCGAGCACTTTTTTGACGAAAAGCCCGTAGTATGTTCCAGGCATTTCGTTTACGAAGTCCATGAGAATCCAGCTTAGGACAAGGATTAGAAAGTTGCCTCGAATGAAGGAAAATTCTTCCTTAATCTTTGTGATGGTTCCCACTTTGTTATTCTCCCGTATGGAAGGGAGAATAAAGCCTAACGGTTACTTAACTTTTAATAGGTTTCACCACGCCCTTGCGGAGTTCATTAGAGCCAAGGGAAACTTTCAAAAAGTGCTTAGGACGCCCCCATTTTCGTTGTGCTATCGCGGGATTAGCAGAGGTTTACTCTTTCTTTTGACGCTGTTTCAAGGATGATTTTTTGTATGGTTTTCTCTTGAGTTTCGCGCCGCATACTTGGCACGTATTAGACGGGTAGTTTGGCGGATATTTACGTCTACACGCGGGGCAGTATCGAATCCAGTGGAACTTGAATTTTATGCCGAAAGTCAAAAGCGAGGCGAATTCTATGCCCATTTGGTTGGCAACGTTTTGAACTGAATAGTCATCCGTAGCGATTAGGGGTGCATAGCCAGCGTTTTTGAGCTCCAACGCTAAAGCAAGCACTTGCACGTCTGCTTCGGACAAGAAGAAAATGTCACCTAAGGCTTTAGAATGCTTTTTCACTTCGGCGACGAACTGCTCCCTAGGCGTTTTTACTTTAACTTTCCCGTTTTTTATAGCGGTTTCCAGCCGCAGGAAAGCCAACGAGTTCGAGAAAAGCTCATCTTTCACGAGAGGAGTTGTGTATTCCTCCTCGTTTACGGCGAAAGGGTCAAAACCAGCGATAAAGGCAGAAGTATCCAAAACTATTGTGCGTTTCTTCGGTTTCGCCGTCAGCCTCCGCCTCCTTGAGCGAAGAAGAGACGGTTCTTTAGCCGCTGATAGAAATTCTCCTCGAAGCGGATAAACCTTGTTTCGTTTTCTGACCGAGTAATAGTTAAACGGGTTCCAGCGTCAACCAGCCGCCTGAAATGCCCGTCAATGACTATCAAAGCGTTTTCCGGCTTCAAAATCTCAATTGTTAAACTCGTTTTAGCAGAGAAAACTACAGAGTTAAAAATCGTAAGCGGACAAACAGGAGTGAGAACAAACGCGTCAATATCAGGGTCTAACACGGGACCACCCGCTGAAAGCGAATACCCGGTTGACCCGACCTGTGTGGCTACCATGAGCCCGTCTGCACGGCACTCCGCGACCAAGGCGTGGTTTTTCCATACCTTAGCGTGGAAAAGCTTCACCGGAGTGTCGGCTGAAACAAAGACCTCGTTTAAGGCGTCGGGCAGCCGTTCTTTCCCAATAAAGGAAGCTAGCTTCGAATACTTCTTTAGTCTGAATTTTCCTTCCAGAATTTTGTCTACGGCTTCTTTTGCGTTTTCAGGCGTTACTTCGGCTAGGAAGCCGCGTACGCCCATGTTGACGGGTAGAATAGGTGGCTCGGGTTTAGGCAGTGAAAGACACGCTCTTAGTATGGTGCCGTCGCCGCCTATTGTTATTAGGAAATCCGGCTTCATCTCCTCCAGTTTTATGCCTTTCGCCGTTTTCCCAATTTTTTCCGCAAGCTCGTATTCGAAATGCACGGCTAAGCCTCTGTTCTCCAAGTATTCGGCTAGGTTAGACGCGAGGGTTAGGGCTTCTTTCATGTCTAAACGGGCAATCAAGCCAGCTGTTTTGAACAATAGTCTCCACCCACAGTCTCAAACGTGATTTCGCAACCTAACATATATATGAGTGTTGTTTAAAATTGCTGTGGAGCAGGAGAGGCGAAAAATAAATGAGCAAGCCCGTTGATGTTGGAAGCCTACGTGTAGGCGGCTACGTCATCATAGACAACGAACCATGCCGCATAGTGGAGCTTACAAAATCCAAGCCTGGAAAACATGGTGCAGCAAAAGCTCGAATAGTTGCAATAGGAGTCTTTGACGGAGTGAAAAGAAGCATAGTGAAGCCCGTGGACGCTTCGGCTGAAGTACCCATCATCGAGAAACGAAGCGGACAAGTCTTCGCGGTTATGCCTTCAAGCATCCAAATAATGGATTTAGAAACATACGAGTACGTGGACGCCCCTATACCAGAAGAAGAGGAACTAAAGTCGAAGCTTGCTCCGGGAGTCGAAGTTGAATACTGGCGTATCTTGGATAGAGTGAAAATCGTTCGAACAAAATAATAAAATATATTTTCGCCCCACATTTCTGAGGAAGGCTGAAGACAGCGTTGGAGCCAGTTCGCGTAAGGCTGAAAAACGGGAAAACCGTTACTATCCGGCGTTTTCGACCAGAGGACAAAGAAAAGCTCGTGGAAATGTATGCTTCGCTTTCAAATGATGCGGTTCGCTGGGGAATGCCGCCGTACACGCGAGAAAAGCTTGAACGGTGGTTTACAAATCTGGAGAACTATATATCCTTAGTTGCGTTCCACGGAGACAGAATAGTTGGACACGCGCAAATATACAAAAATCCTCATCCGAGAAGAAAACGCACGGGCGGCTTGATTATCTATCTCCATCAGAACTTCCATAACGTGGGACTAGGCACATACATGTTAGAACAACTATTAGAACTCGCGAGAAAAGAGAAAATGCATAGGTTAACCCTAGGGGTTGTTGCGGACAATAAACGTGCGATACGTGTATACGAAAAATTGGGATTCCAGATCGAAGGAACCATGAAGGATGCCTACTTCGGAGCAGACAACAGATATCACGACGAGCTGATAATGGGCTTAATTCTAGACAGAGGGAAAACAGAATGAAAAAAGTAGAGCATATAAGGCTTAAACGCGGAATGAGCGCGAAGGAATTAGCTGAGGAAATGCGGAAAACCGGCGTCTTAGGCGCCGGAAAGATAGGTAAGGCGGCGCAGCTTGTAAAGGAAATGTTCCACACGCCCGGTTACACGGTTTTCCTTACAATTGCGGGAGCCCTTGTTCCCGGCGGGCTTAGAAACGTTTTCACCCGGCTAATCCGTGAAGGATACGTGGACGCCGTCGTCACCACCGGTGCAAACATGGTTCACGACATGGTGGAGGCTTTAGGCTACAGACACTTAGTCGGCACGTTCCAAGCTGAAGACGAAAAACTCAAACAGAAAGAAATCGGGAGAATAGGCGACATCTACATAGAGCAGAAAGCTTTCAAAGGTTTAGAACAATGGCTCTACAAAACCGTAGAGGAGATTCCGGAAGAGAAACGGCGGAGAATCTCGTCCGCGGAGTTGCTGTTCGAGATAGGCAAAAGAATCGAAGATGAAAACTCTATACTATCGAACGCTGCAAAGAAGAACGTGCCCATAGTCTGCCCCGGACTCGTAGACTCGATAGCTGGCTTCCAACTGTGGATTTTCTCCCAGGAAAAACCCTTACGCTTAGACCCGCTCCTAGACACGAAACTGCTCGTGGACAAAGTCTTCGAGGCTGAAAAGCTGGGCATAATAATACTCGGCGGAGGAATGCCGAAACACTACGCGCTGTTCGCCAGCACCTTCCGCGGAGGAGTAGACATGGCTGTTCAAATTACCATGGACAGACCGGAGCCCGGAGGGTTAAGCGGCGCCACCTTAGAGGAAGCCATAAGCTGGAGCAAGGTGAAAACTCGGGAAAACTCTGTTACCGTGATATGCGACGCCACTATTGCTTTTCCATTTATTGTCGCAGCAGCGCTAGATTGAAAAGGCTTAACTCCACCAGTCCCATCCAAGCTTTTTAAACCCTAGATATAAGATGGCGAGGATTATGCCCCACACGAAGGCTATGCTGGCATATTGAAGAACAAAATGTTCGGTTATGTTAGTGTAGCATGTCCAAGCGGTTATTCCACATAACCCTGCTAAAAGAAGGATGAACATGGCGAAGTGGATGACTCGTTCAGTTGACAACTTTGTCCCTCCCATCCGGCTTTAAACGCTGAATCTCGATTTATCCATCTACTAGTTGTTAAAATTTTCTATCAACCCGCTCGGCTCAACCTTTTTATTTTGGATGAGCACTGAATATTCTTGGAGCCGATGATGCTAGAAGAGCCGTCGGATTTCATGAAGACTAATCAATGAAGCTGAGGCTCGCTAGCATAGAAATAAAAGGAGAAATTGCGGGTTTATTTTGCAGCTTTATCGCGTTATTGCTCCGCCAATCAATCCGCCGATAGCAGCAACTATGGCTCCAACTACGCTTGCGAGAAGAACTATCAGGCCTGACAGAGCGCCGATTATTCCGCCGAAGGCTCCGCCTATCGCTACGCCTACAAAAGTCGCGAGAATCCATATTATTACCCCGCCGAGTATTCCAGCTATGAAGCCAGCCAAAGCACCGCGTCCCATTCCCTTAGCGATAAGACCGGCCACAAGTCCGCCTATGAGATGCCCAATTATCGGCAAAAACCAGCCGGTAGCAACAATGATCACAAAACCAACCAAAGACCCTAAAATTACGCTTCCACTGTCGCTCATTTATTTTACGCACTCCACACCCTTTTAGTGGTGAATAAATAAATAATTTGCCCGAGGGACGAGCAGCGGCTATTCGATTTTGATTTCGTATCCTCGTTTTCTAGGAAGCCGAACTTCAAGTATGCCGTTTTTAAAGGACACCCGTTTTGCTTCTGCAGATACGGGAACGGGAATGTTGACTCGGCAGTGAAACTCGGAGAATTCGCCTTCATGATGGGTTATACCGAAGTCTTCGAGGCATATCTTCCGCTTCATCTCAGCGCTTATTTCGAGCACGTCGTCGCCTAACAGTTTCACTTTCACGGTGTCCTCTTTTGCGTAGGGCAAATCCGCCGTAACAACCACTTCGTCTGGAGTAACGAGCACGTTGCACAAAGGCTCTATAGTGCGGGTTCTAGCGTTCCAGCTTGGACGTTCAAAAAACAGGTTGTGCAAAGCTTCGAAGCGTTCCTCAATTTCCTCTTCTATTGTTCGCATATACTCGTCTATCAAATCAAGGAGGGAACGCCTTCGCTTTTTAGATGCCATTCAACATTCCTCCGTTAGACGTATAGCGGAATATCATATTCTTGCGTCTTGCGCATTTTCGCCAGTTCTTTTGTTGTTCGCTTCATTATGTCCCGAGCTTTCAACCGTATTTCTTCACCTTTCTCTAACAGTTGAGAGACGTCTATTTGTATTCCCATAAGTTTGGACAAGGCTTTTAAAGCCATAGCTGCTGCTTGGGGGTCGGGATAGTTATAGAAAGCTTGCGAGAGGAAGGCTACGGCGGGTATGTTCTCCTGCATGCAGTATTGCAGCACAAGCGCGTAAGGCCCAACCATGTAGCCTTCTTGAAGAATATTGAAGGGCTCGTCGACCCGTCGTCCTTTCCATTCGGCTTTTCCTTCTAACCATTCCACAAGCTGGGGTGATGAGGCGACAGCGAAGACTTTAGGCTCGGTTATTTCTTGACGGTTAGGCGCGGGGATTCCGCCTAAGGGAATCATGATTCGAGCTTCCTTTTCTTTCCCCCACTTCACTAATGAACGTATTATGCGGTGAATCGAGTCCGCTGGAATAGCAATTTCCGAAACGGCTAGAAGCAGTTCGTTGTTCCCGAAAATTCTTATGGGGGTGTGAGGGGTTCCTTTGTGCAAAACAATCATCGGGGGAAGCATGTCCGTGTCGACGAACGCCACTTCTTCAAGGTTGAACTCTGAAACCATGTGCGAAGCAGCGATTACGCCTACGAGTCCCACGTCTGGCAAACCATAAAGCATTACGGCTCCAGATGAAACGGGTTTACGTTCAATTATTCGAATATAATTGGTGGTGGAAGACACGTTTTCTCCTCACCTAACAACTCTACGGGAGATATAAAAAAGGGTTATGGCTTGTTGGAATACCTATTTAAATGGGAAAGAAGGCTTTAGTTCTGGAGAGGAAAATGGCTCTGGAAAGGCTCGGGTCTTCGCTCCACCAAGCTTTGAAAAAGGTTTTCCGAGCCTCAATCATAGATGAAGCCGCGGTGAAAGAACTTGTACGCGACATTCAACGCGCACTTTTACAGGCAGACGTAAACGTGAAACTCGTTTTGGAAATCTCAAAACGTATAGAGGAAAGAGCCCTAAAAGAGAAGCTTCCGCCCGGAATCTCTCGGAAAGAACACATAGTAAAAGTCGTATACGAAGAACTGACACGTTTTCTAGGAGAAAAACCCGTTCCGCTGAAGGTGGAGCCGGGTAAAAGAAAAGTTCTCATGCTGGTTGGAATTCAAGGCTCGGGAAAAACAACGGCTGCTGGAAAGCTTGCCCGATACTTCCAGAAAAGAGGGTTAAAAACAGCGCTGATATGCACGGACACTTACCGTCCGGGTGCGTTGGCGCAGCTACAACAGCTTGCGAGCCGCGTAAACGTGCCGGTATACGGCGAGCCGAAAAACAAGAATCCGGTCAAAATAGCGTTAAACGGGCTTAAACAGTTCAAAGACAAGGATTTGATAATCATCGATACTGCTGGAAGGCATAAAGAAGAGAAAGAGCTAATCAAAGAAATGAAGCAGCTGGAGAAAGCTATAAAACCAGACGAGATAATGCTCGTAATCGACGGAACCATCGGACAGCAAGCCATGATTCAAGCCGAAGCCTTCCACAAAGCCACGCCCATAGGCTCCATTCTCGTAACAAAACTCGACGGCTCAGCCCGTGGAGGAGGAGCACTTTCAGCGGTAGCCGCAACCGGTGCACCAATAAAATTCATCAGCACAGGGGAAAAAATAGGAGACATCGAACCCTTCGTGCCTTCCCGCTTTGTAGGCAGACTCCTCGGAATGGGCGACCTCGAAACCCTAATCGAAAAGGTCAAAGAAGCAGAAATAAAAGTCCCTGAGAAAAAAGCCAAAGCCATCCTCTCCGGAAAATTCACGCTAACAGACATGTATGAACAGTTCGAAGCCATGAAAGGCATGGGACCATTCAAAAAACTTCTAAAAATGCTTCCTGGAATGTCGTACGATATTCCGGAAGAGATGCTAGAAACAGCTGAGGAGAAGCTGGAAAAGTGGCGTGTGATAATTCAGTCCATGACCCCGAAAGAGAGGGAAAACCCGAAAATCTTGAACGCTTCCCGTATAAGGCGTATAGCACGGGGCTCAGGCACAAGCGAAAAGGAAGTAAAAGAGCTGGTGAAACAGTATTTCACCACGAAACGCATGCTCAAAACGCTTCGACGAAAACGTCTTCCCTTCCTCGGAAAGAGGAAAATGCAGATGCCGTTCTGATAAGTGCACGGTTAACAATGAAAGGTTGAGAAAAGTGAACACGTTCAGAGAAGAAGTTCTCTCCAAAGCCTTAAAAATGCTTAAAAAATATCCGCTGTGCAACCATTGCCTAGGCAGACAGTTCGCGATGCTTGGACACGGCGTGGAAAACGCGGAAAGAGGAGCAGCGATAAAACTTGTTTTAACGCTAAACGCGCATGCGGTAGCGCTGGAAAAGAAAAGAGAAGGCGTAAAACTTCTAAAAACCCTAGCTTTCAACGGGTTCTCCAAAAACGCCGAAAAAATCTTACAAAAAATCACGAAAAAACCGGGAAAAGGAAAACATGGAAAATGTTATCTCTGTGAAAACGCGTTCCAGAAAATCCACACGTACGTGGAAAAAGCCGTGGAAACACTGAACCTTTACGAATATCGTTCCTTCGTAGTAGGAGTGGAACTACCCGTCGAAATCGAAGAGCGGGAAGACGAGTTCAAGGCAGAGTTCCAAGTAAAACATGGCGAAAACCTGCGCAACGAGTTTGGAAGAGTAATTGGGAAAAAAATAAGCGAAATAGCTGGAAAACCCGTAAACCACAAGACGCCGGACATCGTTGTGCTTCTAAACCCATTTACAGGACAACTTCGACTGCAAATCAACCCGCTATACATCAGCGGACGCTACCGCAAACTCGCCAGAGGAATACCTCAGGCAAAATGGATTTGCAC
>QMXC01000012.1 GCA_003661945.1 Candidatus Bathyarchaeota archaeon
CCAAAAGTATAATACTGCGCAGCCTCTACAACGCCAGCTGCGACTATTAGCTTGTTTTTCGCAGCTTCACCCCATTCACGGATAATCGAGCCTATGTCAACGCGGCTCGACGCAAAAGAAGCTACTGTGGACACAGGCTTTTTTATCAAGGCTATCGAAAGAAGAAAGGCTGTGACTCCGGCTACGCCGACGGCTAAGTAGAGCTGATGAAAACCGTATGTTGTTACGGAGAGAATATAGCCTCCGACGAAAGGGGCGGAAGCTCTTCCCACGATGGTGACTGAGGAAAAAAGCGAAATTCGTTCACCTTTCTTTTTTGGGAAAAGCTCGGCTATCGTGGCGTTTGCAACCGGGACGAATATGGCTGTGGCGAAGCCGTGATAGAAACGCACCAAAGCCAGCTGCCACCAGCAAACAACTAGAAGATATAGAAAGGGCGCAGAAGCAAAAACCACGCTGGAAGCCAGCAGCAGCTTTCTTCTCCCTAACTTGTCGGAAAGCCAGCCCGCTGGAAGACTTACGAGTATTCCGGGAACCGTTGAAGCTGAAGCCACCAGTCCCAGCAGCTGGTCGGGAGTTTGGAGGCTCCTAGCGAAAGGATTTAGAACCGGGTTCTTAGACATGGTTGAACTTAATATCGCGAATAAGCCTACTAGGCACAACGCCCAGAAAAGCCGCTGTCTAAACCCGTTTTCACCCATAAGCCCAGCACGTCTTCCGTGTTCAGACCCTTATTCCTTTATTTTCGATTTGAAGAACTCATACAACTGTTTTCGACTCATTTTCTCTACTTCATCGCGGTGTTTTTCACGGATAATCTTCAGCTTGGCAAACGAGTATAAGGCGTCATAAACGAGCCCAGCTTTTTCAACGGCTTCCCAGTCATCTTTCGAGTTCAGCCTTACCCCGACCATCACCGCGCTTAACCCGGCGCCTTCAGGGGCAGCCCCTTTATCTCGGGTGTCCGCCGCGTGAACTATTTTCGCTAGCTCTAACAATGCAGGGTCCTTAAGATGGTATTCCTCAATTATAGTTTCGAAGCTGCATTTACCGTTTCGGTGACCCAACTTAACGCCTGGAGCATCGAAGGGAATAGCCTTTTCTTTTTCAGCCACTTCAGCTATTTTCTCAGCAGGCACGAAAAGAAATTCGGCTTCCGGGTCTATGAATTTTTTAATAAGCCAAGGACAAGCTGTTCTGTCCACATGCACAAACTCGCGGGTAACCCATTTCAAAGCAAACTTCACCTCAACCACGAGGAGACTATAACTTGTACCATATAAAACTTGGCTGGAAACTGCAAAAGCCTTACTAGCAACTCGACGAAACCGCGAGATAAAAACATACAAGCTACTGACAAGCAAAGACGAAGATAGTCATTTCATGCTCTGCGACTACCTACAACATTAGAAAAGAGCCATCTAAACGCTAAACACGCGCAAAGATGAAGCAGTTCCACTTTGTACAAATTTTAGTGCGGGGGGTGGGGTTCGAACCCACGCAGCCCTACGGCAGCAGGTCCTAAGCCTGCCTCCTTTGACCACTCGGACACCCCCGCCCTCATTATAGAGGTTTCCGGAGAATTTTCTGTTGAAGGTTCAAGTTAAGCGTTTCCACATCCACATAAGTTTTTCCCAAAGATTTTATATAGGAGTGAAGTGCAAACCGGTTTCACGGAGAGGAGGAAAATGGAGAGAAAACTTCTGGTGCTGATTTCGGCATTGGCGTTTATGCTGGTGTTCGCGCCCATCGTCTCGCCGGTTGAAGCTAGTGTTTCATCGGTGATGTGGCTTGACCCCAACTACAAGGGATACGATGACTACTATGGCCAGTCGGTTAACGCCTACTTAGTAGGAACAGAGGCCAAAACGTTAGTAACCGTTTATAATCATCTCGGCGAAAAAGCCTATGTCACCGTGCGCATGCAGATGGACTGGGAAGCCGTAAACCGTACCTCAACCGAAATCGACGAGCTAATACAGCCCGGTCAATCCCACACCTTCGAAGTTAATATCCCGATTCCAACAACCGTCAGCAACCTCGTTGTGCATTCCTACACCATTTACGTGTCATACTATAAATCGCCCGGAGGAGACCTAATAACAACTCAATCCTACCACTATAGTGACTTCGCTGTTTATTCGCAAGACCAAGCAGACGCCCAAGACTATAAAATGCAGGTAGAAACATGGAGAGACGCATATTCACCGACGACGTACCTTTACACGATGAGCGCCAAAGCAAAGGAGTACTGGACAAAAGGCTCAGTAGAGAAAGAACTCGGCGACAAAAGCTATGAGTATGGAGACTTTGAAAACGCGAAAACACATTACGAACTAGCGTTGAACTACACGTTAGAATCGCTTAAACACGACATCGAAACCGGACAGGTCTTTGAGGACAATCTGCTCGGAATACTAGACTCGCTTCGATCACTCTTCAGCCTTCAGGGATGGAGCTGGCTCATAGCAGCCATAGGCTTCTTCTTCATGGGAATAGGCGTAATAGTATATCTAGTGAGAAGGTCAAAGCCTACCGCGCCGCCCGCAACATCGCCATAAACCCTTTCTTTTTTCTAACGAAAGAGAAAACTGAAGAAACGCATTCTATGTTTTGAGAAAAAGAAGAATGGGCGAAAGAGAAGCCTACCGGGGACTCTAACCAAAAACTCTTTAAAAATCGATTTGTTAAACATGAAATTGAGCCTCGGTGGCCTAGTCTGGTAGGGCATCGCCTTGGTAAGGCGAGGGTCGCGGGTTCGAAGCCCGCCCGAGGCTCCACAAGAAGTCGGCAATTGGAAGTGATGAGAGTGAAGCTGAAAATTCTTTATGATAACGAAGCGGTTGACGGGTTTAGGAGCGGTTGGGGTTTTTCATGTTCTGTTGAAAAGGACGGCGAGGTTGTGCTTTTTGATGTAGGTGCTGACTTGGAAACTTTGCTTTTCAACGCGGAGAAGCTTTCCTTTGATTTTGGAACTGTTGGGAAAATTGTTTTGTCGCATGAGCATGGGGATCACGTTGGTGGAATTCGCGTAGTTGATGAATGCGGAAAGGTTGAGGTGTTTGTTCCTAAGTCTTTTTCAAGCGGGTTCAAGAGGAGGTTGGCTTCGAGAGCTAATGTTCGGTTGATAGAAGTAGGAGAAGCGAGAGAGATTGGGGTGGACATTTTTACCAGTGGGGAGCTTGGAACGTTTATTAAGGAGCAGTCTTTGGTGGTGAAAACGCGGATGGGAGCTGTTGTTGTAACGGGTTGTGCTCATCCCGGACTAGAAAAAATCTTGGAAGCGGTGGCCTCGAGATTTGGTCGAATCTACGGGGTAGTGGGAGGCTTTCACGGTTTTAGTAAGCTTGAAGCCTTGAAAGGTTTAGAGTTGATTGTTCCGTGCCATTGCACCACTAGAAAACGGGATATATTGAGACTGTATGAGAAGACTAGTAGAAGATGTGCTGCTGGATGCACGATTAGTGTTCCGTCTTAAGGAAAACGCTGCGTTTATGCTTTGAACCATTTGAAGATTAAGTAGTTCACCTTTTTTGTTCGCATATCAGGAGTTGCAATTATGAAGCGCTTTCTCACGGTTGTGGCCAGCCTTCCAGCTTTGACTATTTCGGTTGCCGTGACTTCGTCGGATGGTTTTCTAACCGAGATTAGGAACGGGGCGTGTTCTAGTCCGGGTCCGTACTTGTAGACTGCGAAGTCGCATCCGTATTTTATTCCCGGAGTCACGGTTAGTCCGTGTTCGCGTAGGTCTTTGTAGACCACGTATTTTTGGTCGAATTCTTCGTAGAGTCGACGTGCGGTTTTTCGCAGTTTTTCTAAGGTTACTCGCTTTTTTTCGGTTCCTTCCACCACGCGGATTACTCGTTTCTCGGCTAGGTAGAGTCCTTCCATCAGGTCGAGAATTACGGGCGTGTTGAACTCGGCGATTTTGGGTTTTGGTATTCCTAAGGGTTTTCCATAGAAGCCCTTCTGGTAGAGTTTTGAGCCTTCAGAGGGGTTCCACACCACGAGGAAGTTTTGGATGAACTCGGCGGTTATGGGTTCGCTCATTCTTTATTCGTCTCCTTGAACAGCGTTTTCACATTATCAGAGAGAGAATTCGCGCTGCATCAGAGGCATCTTCAGCCTTGTCCGCGGTGTCCTCTAAAAGCTGCAGAATGTCTCGTAGGAGAAGCAACGCGGGGATGTCCATTTCTTTGCTTATAAGCTTGATTTCGAGTTCGCGGTAAAGTTCGTCTACAACTTGCTCTGCTATTTCCACTTCTTGGGCTTTCTGCAAAACCGCCGAAGAGCCGTAGGTTAAAACGAGCAAAGCTTCTCTTAGGCGAGACACCGTTTCAAAGACGGCTTCAGAAAGCTTAACGAGGTCTTTTTGGATGTCCGGGGGCACGTTCCAGCCGTGTTCCATGAGCTCTAACACTCGGAAGGCAACTCCTTCGGAAAAGTCAGCGATTTCGCTTGAAAGGTTGGTGAACCGGAGAAAGTCTTCGCGGCTTGTGAGGATGGCGCCTACTTCAGCCAGCTCTTTAGAAACCGCCCGTCGTATATTGTCAATTTCTTCTTCCTCTTTCCGGATTTCCGAATATAAGTGCCGAACCGCGGTCACGTCGTTTCTGGCGAGGCTGTCAAAAATCTGCGGGATTTTACGCGTCAAGCTTAGAACCTTACGTAGATGTTCTTGGCATATGCTCAACAGCCTTCTTTTCACCCGTTCATCGGTTTCTGCTGGAAGCAAATTCTCCCGCCACTCAAATACGAGTAATAGCCCCGAGTAGAAATATACAAAACCATTAAAAAAGGTAACGAAAAAGTGCACCTTTGTCTAAGAAAAGCCTTGATTCTCGCTATGTCTCGACGGGTTCACCGAGGTCTTCGAAGTCAAGTTTGTAACGGAAATACCCGTGTAAAAGCTCTGGAAGAGCCTTAATCTTGTTTCGCACTTGGCTCCATGAGTCACGGTCTCGAATGGTTACCGTGCCGTCTTCTAAGGTTTGGTAGTCGACCGTTATACCTAAAGGAACACCTATCTCATCAGCTCGGGCGTACCGTCTTCCGATAGAGCCGGACTCGTCGTATTCCGAGTAGAAACCTTCGTTCAGAAGCATCCGGTGAACTTCCATGGCTTTTTCAGGTAAGCCGTCTCGGCTGACCAGCGGGTAGACGCCTACTTGGACGGGGGCGATGTCGCGTGGGAAACGGAGCACCACACGGTTTTCCTTCAATTGATAAGCGTATTCTAGGGCTACGTAGAAAAGGCGGTCAGAGCCGAAACTGGGTTCAACCACGTGGGGAATGAACCGTTTACCGCGCTCCACAACCTTTCGACGTATAATTTGCACGTGTTCAGGAAGAATCTTAAAGCCTTCAAGCATGTAGAAGCCTTTTGTGGAAAAGCTGCGTTCAAGCTCTTTCACGTCGACTTTTGATAACAGTTCCATGATTTTTGCGGCGTCTTTTTTAAATGCTGGTCCGATTTTGGCGGGTATTGGAGTTATTTTAACCTCTTCCCTTTCGATTGGTTTTTCTGCGGGCTTGAAGATTCGCATGTCGACGCGGCTGAATTTCATGTGTTGTTTTAGGTCGTAGTCGGTTCTGTACGCGTGTCCGGAAACCTCTGTCCATCCCCACCGGTCGAGGTATACTTCTTGGTCGAAGCTTTGCACCGCGTAGTGCGCCTTTTCCCAGTCCAACTTTTCAATAAATCTCTGCTTTTCCGGCGGAACCCCCAGCGAAGCCATAAATTTTTTGGCTAGCACCATGAAAAAGGCTTGCCAGTCAACTTTGACGTAGCCTTTTTCGAGCGCTTCTTTCACTGTTAGTTCGGTTATTTCTTCCGAGCCTTTCAGCCTCGTTTCACCGAGCAGAAAACGCAGAGTTTCATTTTCCACTTCCTTAAGAGGCGTGCATCGGGTGTCTTCGGGGTCGAAGAAGAACTCCAAGTCTATTATGGTGAATTCTCGGAGACGCATTAGTCCTTGCCTCGGTGAAATTTCGTTTCTTAAGGCGTGTCCTATCTGAACAACTCCGAAGGGGAGACGTTCTCTGGACAGCTCGTAGAGACGTTTAAACTCGACGAATATGCCCTGCGCGGCTTCAGGTCTTCCATAGCCTACAGCGTCGGAGTAAGGTCCAATAGTCGTGGCGAACATTGTGAGAAAATATTTTGGCTCGCCAAATTCGCCGCCGCAGTCGGGGCATCGAATATCACGTTCAACGATTATTTTCCGTATTTCATCAAGCGAAAGCTTTTCGGTTTCCATACTCGACATGCCAGCGAACTCTTCCAGCAAATGGTCAGCCCTAAACTTTCTTTTACATTTGAGGCATTCCACCATAGGCTCTTGAAAGTGTTCAACGTGCCCCGAGGCTTCGAAGACTTTCCCGGGCATTACAACCGAAGACTCTATTTCGAAAAAGCCGAATCTACGGATGAAAAAATCTCGGAACTTGTCTTCTATCCGCCTTTTCAACAACGCGCCTAAAGGACCATAAGTGTAGAAGCCTCCTACTCCGCCGTAGATTTCGAAGGATGGCCAGAAGAAGCCTCGGCGTTTTGCTAGCTCGCTTACGAGCGTGAACTTGTCCTGCTTTTTTGCGGAAGGCAAGCCACTTCAACCTCTCATTGGGTAGGGAAGTTTCATGATTAAAGGGTTTCGTATTCCACGTAAGCCTATGCTCTATTCCGTGTCCTCAGCCTCTGTTTTAATGTGTTCGGATATTTCGACTTTTTGTGCAAGCCCGTTCTTGCCGATTTCGAACTCGAGCATTAAACGGTCGATTACGTATTTTTTGCTGTTAAACTCGGTGCCGCAGTCTCCGCATTCGATGTCTGCGCCTAGCTCCACCGCATACCACGAAGCCTCAACGTAGTATCTCCCGCAGACCGGACAGCGGATAACCGCAACGTCTAACCACGCTTTTTCACTCATACAAAGACACCTCGACATCAAACACGTAACAACACGTTGAACGGTTTAATAAATTCGTTTGAAAATGGGAAAATGTTTTGAGCCAGAACAACATTTCACTAACCGTTAAAGGACTTGATAAGCTTGTCGAAAATCAAGGTTGCATTAATAGGCGTGGGAAACTGCGCTTCAGCCCTAGTTCAAGGCTTATGCTTTTACCGAAACGCGGAGACAGAAACAGAAGCCACAGGACTACGCCACTTACGCCTAGGCGGATTCCACCCCAGAGACATCCAAATAGCAGCGGCGTTCGACATAGACGGCAGAAAAGTTGGACACGACTTGTCTGAAGCCATATTCGCCGAACCCAACAACACGCCGAAGCTCATGGAGGTTCCATGGCAAAACGTAACCGTGCAAAAAGGACCGGTTCTAGACGGTGTAAGCCCAGCATTAAGCAAGGTCGTTCAAATAAGCGACGCTCCGGAGGTGGATGTAGCAGAAAGCTTGAGGGAAAGCGGCGCTGAAATCGTGGTTAACTTGCTTCCAAGCGGGGCTGTAAATGCGTCTCAATGGTATGCCGAGCAAGCCATAAAGGCTGGATGCGCGTTTGTGAATGCCACTCCAGCATATATTGCGAGCGACGCTGTTTGGGCTGGAAAATTCGAAGACAGCGGATTACCAGTGGTTGGCGACGACCTAATCGACCAAGTAGGCGCCACAACCGTGCACAAGACTTTGCTTAGGCTTCTCTCCGAACACGGTGTTCGCATTACAGAAACTTATCAGTTAGATGTTGGTGGGGGAACCGAATCGCTTGACACTTTGGAGAGAACTCGAAGGACGAAGAGGTTGATAAAAACTCGTTCTGTTCGCAGCGTTTTGCCCTATGAGGCAGATGTCGTGGCTGGCTCGATGGACTACGTAGACTTTTTAGGAAACAAGCGGGACAGCTACTTCTGGATTAAAGGACTATACTTCTGCAAAGTCCCAATGCGAATTGACTTGAGGCTCTCCACAATAGACGCGCCAAACGCAGGTTCAATGCTTCTAGACGTGATTAGAGCCATGAAAATAGCATTACAGAGAGGAATGAAAGGCGCAGTTTTAAGCATTTCAGCCTACGCTTTCAAACAGCCACCGAAGCTCGTGCCGCTTGAAAAAGCGGAAAAAATGTTTATGGAGTTCGTGGAAGGAAAAGTAGGTGTCTAGGCTGTTTCGCTGGCAGCGAACCGTTTAAGCTCTTTTTCCGCTTTGACCTTTAATCCGGCCTTTTTCATCTTTTGCTTTAGCGAGGTGATCGTTTTCACGGGTGTGGGGTCAACGCCTCGAAGTATGGCTAAATAAACGCTTGCGAAGTCGCCGATATAGGTGGTTGAAAGCATTTTCGCGAGTCTACCCGTGCCTTTGCCCCACAATTCGAGTATTTTTCCCGCTTTTCCACGTATCAACGCCTTTGTAGCTTCAATTCGTTCCCTTATTTCAATAGGCTCATCACGGTCGCGAAGCATAACCACCGAAAAGAGGCTGGTTAGCTTCCGTGGAGCTTCCCATCCCATTATCTCGTTGTGATTAAGCTCGGGGAAAACATCCCATCTACATGGAACTTTACTGTTTTCATTGAACTGTTGCTTAAACCGCTGTGCAACCGCGCCGTAGAAGCGGAAACCATAAAAAACGGGAACAGTTTCGAGGAGTTCACATGCAAGCTTTTTAGCTGGGTTCTCTTCAAGAGCTTTCTGCGGCGAAACCTCGTTCTCCATAGCCTCGAGTATTTGAATAGCTTCCTCAATTTCAGGGCTTATGTCCGGAGCTACGTCAAGCTTCTGCATAAGGATAGGCATCGGAAGAAACAAGTAGGGAAAAGCCGCGCGGGGAGCCAGCCCCGAGGGCACAACAATATGAGGCAGCTTCAGCTTTTCTGCGAAACGAGTTACCGTTCCTCCCGAGCTGATGCATACAATCATACACTTCCTCTTCAACGCGTCCGCAAACACGTTCAGAGCTTCTTCGGTTTCACCGGAATAGCTGACTACGAAAACGAGGACTTTTTCGTCGGCATACGCGGGTAAAAAATAGTCTCTACAAACCTCTACGGGAACCGTGCGTTCCGGACGGTCTATGAACAGTTGTTTGAGGTACTCGCCTCCTATGGCTGAACCGCCCATCCCGGCGACGATGACTCTTTGAACCCCGGCGTAGTCAAGGGAAAGCTTTCGAGCTAAACTTACGGCTTCCCGACAAAACTTCGGAAAAGCCATGCACCACTGGAGCATCCCTCCGGGGTCTATTCGACGCATCGCATCCACGTCTTCGAGAATTTCAACCTTGCTCTTCATCCTAAGGTTCCTCGCCCTTGCACCGTTCTTGTAACATCTTATAGAGTTTAAACCTTTTAAGGTTAGAAGGGTTCACACTCGTAGTGAAAGCCTTTGCAAAAGAAGAAGCTGGCTATCGTAATACCGGCGTCTATAGTTTCGGATACACCGCACCTAAGAGAGAAAACGTTTAAGATAGGGCTCGTTGGAAGAGCCGCGGCAGTGTTCAGAGTCAACGAAATCATAATTTTCAAGGACTTGCCTAAGCAAAGACAAGAGAAGGAACTGAAACTCGTCAGCACAGTTTTGGCTTATATGGAAACCCCGCAGTATCTACGAAAGAAGCTTTTCAAGATAACGCCGGAGCTCCGATACGCTGGGATACTTCCCCCGTTGAGAACACCGCACCACCCTTTGGCAAACAAAGCTAAAGACTTGAAAATCGGAGAGTTCAGAGAAGCCGTCGTAA
The DNA here is from genome assembly GCA_003661945.1 of Candidatus Bathyarchaeota archaeon. Taxonomy (GTDB): domain Archaea; phylum Thermoproteota; class Bathyarchaeia; order Bathyarchaeales; family UBA233; genus UBA233. The sequence continues at coordinate 9,696 of QMXC01000012.1, forward strand.
CCTCCGCCACAAGAGAAGGAACCTTCGCAGATGTTGGCGTGGAAAAACCAGCGTTCATACCTAAAATTCGGCTAAAAACGGGGAAGCGCATTACAGTGAAAATTGTTAGGCGAAACAAGCTTTTAGAAGCAGCTCTGGCTTCACCAGACGAAATTCGGGAATACTGGGGATACAAGACCACAGCGTACCCGCTGCCGCTCGGGCAAGTCTTAAAAAGGAGAAATTTTGACTTGGTGGTTGCTACTTCACGCTACGGGAAAACGTTGAAAGAAGTTGCCGCTGAACTTCGAAGCCGATGGAGCGAAGCGAAGGAAATCGCGGTTGTTTTCGGTTCGCCTAGCTTAGGTTTATATGAAATAGCAAAGCATGAAAAGTTAAGCCTAGACGACGTTGCGGATTTTGTGGTAAATACAATTCCCAATCAGGGAACTGAAACCGTTAGAACCGAGGAAGCCATTTTTGCTTCGCTGGCGCTTTTCAATGTTCTTTTACGCGACGCGAATCTTTAAATGCCGTTTCGGTTATAGATGATTCCATGTTGTTTGACGTCATGCTTCCAACAACGCTGTTTTTCATCACTCTAGCCACGCTTTTCACGTTCAGAAAATACGAGGATAAGTTCCGAAGCTTGCTTGAAGAGAAGACGTTAAAGGTTATGGACGTTATTGTTCTGGTTGCAGCCATGGGAGTAGCGGTAACCGTTATGGTTTTTGTTCCAGAAATAGCGCTTCTAACCCTTTTTCTCTTCGTCTATTCGCTGCTTATGTTCGTGTTTACCTATGCAGTTGTTTCAAAATGGTATGTAGCAGTGATTCCTCCAGCGGTCTTTGTAGCGCTCTATGCGGCGCTTAGCGGAGTATTCGGATACGGTGCACCCGACGTTTGGGAGTTGGGACTTATGAACCTTTACGCAGTAATCTTTGCGGTTATGATTACAACCTATCTTGGAAGCATGTTCACTTGGAAAACTACCCTTGCCTTCGCGGTTTTACTCACCGTAGTGGACATCATTCAGGTGTTATACACGCGCCACATGGTAGCCGCTGCGGAACACATCCAGAGCTTAAAGTTTCCCATGCTCATCACAGTGCCGACCATACCGCCGCTGTGCGACAGCCAAGGAAACCATGTTTTCATAAAACTAGGCGTAGGCGACCTCTTCTTCGCCGGGCTCCTAGCAACACAAACCCTTCGAAGGTTCAGCTGGAAACACGCTTTAACGGCAGCAGCAGGAATGGCGGTATCATTCTTCATTTTCGAAACTTTGATGTTCAACTACGCGTTAACAGCGTTTCCGGGAACCTTAATGATAATCGTAGGCTGGGCAGCTGTAACGCTATTTTTTGAACTGCAAAAGCTTCGGCGTGCTCAAGGGTAGCGAAACGCTAAATAATCTCGCAACATTTATAACTCTACGCTTCATCTGAACAGAGGCGAAGAGTGACAACCATGGGTCACAGAAAAAAACACGCGCCTAAACGAGGTTCACTTGCGTTTTTGCCTAAGGGACGCGCTGCGAGAATCTATCCCAGAATACGCTACTGGCCGAAACATGGAGTAACAGCGCCCACGCTGCTAGGTTTCATGGGATACAAAGCTGGGATGACACACGTGTTTATGGTTGAAGACCGTCCCGGCTCACCCAATTACGGGAAAGAAATTGTTCGTCCCGTAACCGTGATTGAAGCTCCGCCCATACTAATCTGCGGAGTTCGCGCTTACACAAAAACCCCGTACGGTTTCAAAACCTTAACCGAAGCTTGGATGGAGAACCCTCCAGATGACCTAGAACGGGTTTTCACGCTTCCAGAAAAGTTCGACGCTGAAGACAAACTAAAGAAAATGGAAGAAAACCTAGATAAAATCGCAAAGTTCAGGGTGATAGCCGTAACCCAGCCTAGACTCGCCAACATCTCAAAGAAAAAGCCCGAAGTAATGGAAATAGAAGTCGGCGGGGGAACAATACAAGAACAATTTGAATATGTTAAGGGTCTTTTGGGAAAAACCGTTTCGCCAAGAGAAGTGTTCAAAGAAGGACAGTTCGTAGACGTGATAGCCGTAACAAAGGGGAAAGGCTGGCAAGGCCCGGTGAAACGATGGGGAGTTAAAATTCTTCCACGTAAGTCGCGGAAAACCAAGCGGGGAATAGCAACCCTCGGACCGTGGAAACCCACACGGGTAATGTATTCGATTCCGAGAGCTGGGCAAATGGGATTCCACAAAAGAACAGAATACAACAAACGCATATTGAAAATCGGAGAAAACGGAAAAGAAGTAACGCCGAAAGGCGGGTTCCTACGCTACGGACCGGTGAGAAGCACCTACATCCTAATAAACGGAAGCGTTCCAGGACCAACCAAACGGCTCGTAAGAATGCGTTACCCAGCTAGACCGCCGAAAACAGCGCTTGAAACGCCGAACATAGTTTACGTTTCAACAGAATCACTACAAGGAAAATAGGGAGCGCGAAAAGTTATGGCTAAAATATCAGCGAAACTCTTCGACCTTCAAGGAAAAGTCAAAGA
>QMXC01000013.1 GCA_003661945.1 Candidatus Bathyarchaeota archaeon
TCGAAGCCTGCTACTAATTCCATAGTCGGGTTATCTATGATACTCTTCACCATCTGAGAGCCCATTCGCCCTCTTGCTCCTGCCACGGCAACACTTATTCTCATACTCATGGTAATATTAGATAACCCGGCAATTAAATAATATATAAAAATCTGCAAATTTTTCTCATTCGAAAGTAGGTGTGTTCGGAACTACTGCCCTGCTTTAAAATTTGCTTTACTTGAGGATATTCTAACATACTCATGATATTCATCCATAACCCTGAATGGTTCAACTTCTTTGGTAATTTCGACGTCATAAACCAGATTAACTTTAAAAACCGGCGATGTCTCAACTATACTTTTAATTTCCTTCTCAAGTCGTGTGTACAGCTGATACAGGGATGGATTAATATCCTCTATATCCCCCTTCAATAACGACCTTCTGAAATTCTGGATTGTAATCGATGCAATATAACTCTTCTCGGCGTCTGCCGGGTCAAGCATCATTTCAGGCAGAATATCATTAATTCCGGCATATATCTTTCTAAGATCATTAAGACTTCTTGGATGTTCAACTTCATATAGAGGATAGACTCCATATTCTGTTGTTACAATTTCGTATTTTGACCACCAGCCTCTGATATAATCGGGGTTCTTTGCGGTTAAATTGAGTGAGGAAAGGTATTCAGCAACTTTTTTCTCTGCCTCTTCAGAGGTTATTTTATTTTTATATGAATATTCTCTTAAAGCCTTTTCAAGTATCGAAATCCATCCGATAGCATCGTTGAAAAGACTCTGAAACCCATTCCACTCATAGGGTCCTCTTCTGAATTTCACTTTCTTCCCATAGACCATCATGGATTTTATAAAAATGGATCTGAACGAGATATAGATTCCACGTCTATCCACCAGCATCTCTTTATTTTCCAGCCTAATTTTCAGATCTCTGTCTGAAGAAATATTATCAAGCGAGATCTCAACAGGCCTGTGGTCCTCTTTGATGAATAGTGACGCTCCAGAAGGGATGAACATACCCTTTCCGTTTATATCAACCACAAGAATCGCATGTTCTCCTGAGTTTATACAGGGATGTGAGCCTTCACCTCTAAGATGTGGGGTACCGATAAAGTGATCGGGCTCTTCAAATTCAACAATTATTTCGTTTGAAATGTTCTTAAGAACTTCATTTGAAGGTATTTCCACAGTTTTCAGAACCCTTTTTAGAAGTTCCGGGGCAGGATCCACCTTAGAGAGCAGATATATCGGTCTGGAAACGATCTCGTTCAATCTATTTTTTATTATGGTTTCGATTTTTCTGACGTTGTTCTTGCTTCCGATAAAAACAAACTTCTTAACATGACCGGAATAAATGGAATATGCCAGAGAGGGGGGAAGTGTGGATATAACATAATGTTCGGTATTATCAGCAATATCCTGTTCTCTCTGAGATAAATTCCCCCATGAGCACACGGAGAGTCTCTGTGGCATATATTCATCAAAGCCCATCTCATGGAGCAATTTTTCTGCCCCTTTAACATCATATCTGTGAACGACCACGGTGATGAAATTATTGTTTTCTTCCAGTAAATCACCTGCCTTTCCGGCTATTTCTTTCATAAGCGGATTGATCGTATCAGTCGACTCGATATTGTATATTGCATCAATCAACTCTTTCATGCTTCTGAATTCTTCTTCATCGCCTATCCTCTCATGGATGAGACTCATCATATAATCGTAAGTTATTGTTTCAAGAAAATTGCCCCTGCGTCGGAATACCTCCTGTTTTTCATAATCCCCTCTGACAAAGAGTGGGCTTCTTTTGAGATCATAAATATATTTCCTGATGTCTCTTTTAACATGTTCATCCACCCGAATGTGAGAAACCCTATCAAGAAATACATCCAGATCATCCAGAGTTTCTACCCCTATGTATTCAACCTCCGGGATCCTTCCGCCTTCCGATAATTCCTCCCACCGGGAAGAGGCAAGATTTGAATAGATTGACTCATGGTTCTCATATTCAGCTCTTATTCTTTCAATTAAAATCTCGGAATCCCATGTATGGGGTGTTATGTTGTATTCAACCGTATATTTCTCTGTACGATTTATGCCATACAGGTGTCTCACGTCAGGATCTGTGGAAAACATCAGGATAATGGAGTTTTCACAATCCTTTAAAAAATTAAAAAGCGCCCTGCTTTTCTCCCCCCCATAAATCACATCTTTCATAAAATCATCTGTATTCGTAATTACCACAAGATCAGGGGCGATATTTTTTACCAAGTTGAAAATGGTGCTGGGATTCATTTCGGAAGATATAAAAAACAGCTGTTTATCACTTCCATCAAGCCTTTCCTCTTCCGGTTCTTTCAATACTGTGGCAGAAATCACTCTGTTCAGGCGTCTTATCTTTTCTGGGTTTAAGAGCACGTTCCATAACCACTCCTTTTTATATTTCAGTTCGCCCATCCACTGTTCTCTTTCTTCCAGTTTTATGTCAATGAGACCCTCAGGATTCAGAGTTTTCACACGCTTTATAATTGATTCCCTTTTTGTCTTTCTCTCATCTATGTTTCTTATGGACTCTTCACCATAATCTTCTTTTATTTCCCTTATCAGTCTGTTCCTGCACTTTGTGAGATTCTGATCGCAGATTTCTTCGACTCTATAACGTGTGCCGATTCTGTGGATTACATTGTGAATAACTTTTCTTTTTTGAAGAACAAATTTTTTATCAAATTTTCTCATTTCTTTTTTTATTCTCTCATCAATATCATTCCTCTCCAGCCCTTCAAGGTAAATCAGACTGTCAAACACCTCTTTTATGTCAGGAACTGTTACTCCCATTTCATCGGGGGAGTCAGAAGAGATGTCACCAACAACCACCACTTTTCTGGCTGGATTATTCAGCAGATATTCAGAAACAAGCAACGGGATGAACTTTACGGTTTCCCATGGCCATGTGATCAGAAATTTACCCCTGCTGGTTCTGTTCACCCACACGATATATTCCTCTTCTATCCTGTTTGGTCTAACTTCCCATACAAGTGGAAGCCCTGACAGATAATCTTCCGCTTTTTCTCCTTCTTTATTGAGGACCGCGTCAACGGTGTTAACAAATCTGCCCGATGAAAATATATCTATTCTGCTGCGAAAAAGAACACCACAGGATGAGCATCTCAGGTTTTTATTATCAATCCTTTCAAGAGATGAGCCATTTATGTGAGGTTCATGGCAGTTTGGACATACTGGATAAAAATGATAATATGTTCTCATTCCACTATCAGCCTCCTGAGCATTGTGAGAATTTTCTGCGCAATCGTGCCATCCTCCACCAGTAACCCCAGTTCATAATTTTTCACCATTCCGCCAGATGTGGGATTGGCTGAACCAACGAGGATATTTCTACCATCCGCAACAAGAACCTTTGCGTGAAGAATCTTATTCCGGATCATGTGGGTTGTAAGATAAGTGTATTCGTCTTTCAACCTGAAGATTTCAGCAGCAGCTCCGGTTCTGTGAGCGGGATCGGGAAGATAGACGAATATTTCAACGGGAATCCTTTTTTCGAGAGCATTTTCTATGTTTTTAACAATATTCATATCAGAAATCACATATACCGTCATCACCAGTTCTTTCTCAGCACAGTTCATAATCTCCTTTATCAGCCATGAAAAGGATCTGACTCCATATCCTACCCATTTCTCTCCCGTTGCAACAGTTAAGACCTTATTTACCATTTCAATCACGCAGAATGATATGACGATCCAGCCACATGTTTCTGTGCTCACATGACGTTTCCGATATCAGAAGACAACTGTGACAGGTTGCACCATTGATTCTGTCAGGTGTTTTTCTTACCTCACTGCATAAAGGGTCATTTGAGCAGAATTTTATGCGTTCAAGTCCCATCTCCAGAACATTATCAAATTCGTCAACCGCCCCAACCAGACCCCCCATACTTCCATCCTCTCCCGGAGATGTTGTGTAAATCAGAATTCCTCCGTTTTTTGCGTCACGATCAATATACACCCTCTCTCTGAGGGATGCTGAAGAATATCCTGCATACAGTGATAGAGCTCCTATAATTGAATGTGAAAGTGTATGTAGCCATACAAATAGAGGTTCCCGCACCGTATTCCCCCACAGAGATTTTCTGCCAGATACTTCAGGGGCTTTATGGTTTTTCCACTCTCCGTATGCCTTTGTTTTCCTCAGATCAGGAAATTCTCTCTCAGAAAATGTTATAAATATTCCTTCTCCTAGACCTTCAAATCCTGGATACCAGTAACTGCCTTCAAGATAAACTCCGGATGAGACAATATTCGGGGGTTCTTCATTCTTCCCTATATAGGGCATTCTCAGGTAGCCCCTCTGAGCGGTTATCGTCCTGATTTTATTTACAGGGTGGATGTCAAGATCGGGAAGGATACCACCTTCATCGGGTGAGATTTTCCTAGAAGGGGACATACTGTAATTCTCTGTTGTTCTGGGTCCGGCAAGCAGAGATTCAAATTCTTCATAGATGAAATCCATGAATTCCCAGTTTTCATCATGTAAATGATTGAAAAGTTCACAGAAGTGGAAAATTCCCTTCTCTCGTATATACTCCTCAATTTTCTGAATGGTCTCACCCGATATCTGGCTGGTCAGAGAAGATCGTATCCAGCTGATCAGCTCTTCCACATCCATTCTCCCATCGCATGGCCGGGAGGGAGACATGATGATCGTATTGATTGTAGAGGACACAACCGTTCTCTGAAGAATATTGGATATTGCATTATCATACTCGGGTATTGTGAGCAGTGTGAGTGTTTCCGGAATGCGGAGTGAACTGGATTGTCTCTGAATGACCTTCATTTTCTTATCGCATCTATCTCTGAAAGGTCTTTCTGGTTTCGTATAAAACGGTGCACCTCTGCCTGCATATAATGGAGTTTCCATCTCCGGAAATCTGCCGGTGCAGTTGAAATTTAAGTTGTATATCTTCATCATATCTGTTTTGCAGCCACAATCAGGACATTCTATAACAATATCAGAAAGTGAACTTCCACCGGTCTTCCAGAAAAAATATCGGGGTTTACACCCATGATCGCAGTTTTTGCCATAATGCACTGCATAATTCCAAGGAACTTCATCAAGATGCCCGTTAATACATGCAACAACGAATCTCACAGCGGAAGAGTCATCTTCCTTATGGCATACAGGGCATTCTGTGCCATTGTACAGTACTGGTTGGTGTTTCCCTTTTCCGTAACACACCTTCCATGCAGGAAATATATAGGTATGATAGATCCCCCTGCTCTGTGATTTTCCGAGGGATGCATTTGATGGAAGAGAGAAAACTCTGGCGTCAGAACCTGTCAGGTTTCTAATGGCTATTCTCAACCTGCTGTCGGTTATTTCAAATTCCTGAAACTTATCCAGACTGAATAAACTGCCGATCCCACGATTAATGGATGGTATGATTCTTGACCCATTTCTGCTCTCTATTATTGCTCCGGGCCCGTATGTCAGCACAAATTGCGATCTCCTTATATGCTGCACTTCTTTTTTCATATTTTACACCTCGAATCCTGTGGTCTCTTCAACCTCTCTCAGAGATTGCGGAGCATTTTTATAGACGACTTTCAGAGAGGGATCATGCTCATGAAAAGGGTCTCCAAGGACAACATTTTTCTGCGGCTTTCTAAAAGGATATTCCACAAAGGCAAGGTTACCATTTCTTCCGATTTCCATTGCGATATTTAACCATCTGTCTTTCTGACTCAGGAAATAATCAGCCACATTCCCGGGTTTTTTCATTATATATTGAACCCTTAAAGAGAGTTTGTCCATGAATTGTTTGACATCTTTATCGGCATTCTCATCGAGAATTGCCATTCCATCTTCTCCACACCATCCAGCTGATAGCTGGGGGTTATTTCTCAGGAATGAAACCATTGTAGGACCGGACGCTCTGGCAAGGCACCCCTCTGAGAATGGGGATACAGAAGAGGGTTCAACCTCAAGATATATCCTGTGATGGTAGGCAGAAAACATCTCATAATGGCTCAGATCACGTGGTCTACCTGCCCTGAGGAATGTTATAACGAGTCCACCATGAGCCCTCCCAACTCTTCCTGTCGCCTGTATATACTGGGATGTCGTTTTTGGCTGACCATTGACCACCATCAGAGAGAGATAGGGTATATTCACCCCGGTACCAAACATTGAAGTTGTGAAAATGGCGTCAGGATTCTCGTCAAACTTTCTCTCACCACCTTTCTCCAGTTCATCCAGTATCTGCGGGATGTCCGTGGAATTCACTCTGCTTGACAGTTCAACCACATTGTCGGGATCCAGCATTCTGGGACTACCGGAGGATATATGCCCGAGTCGTTCAACTATGTCTTCTCTATAAAGTGCTCTCCCACCGCCAAGTTCTCTTATGGCATTGAAATATCCAACAATGGTCCAGAAGTATTTTATATTACTATCATACATGCAGTCATGGCATGTTTTGAGAAGTCTTGACCATATTCTTATGATAGGTGTGAGGGGCCCCATACCGGGAGCGTATATCCCCATATACACCCTTCCGGGTCTGTTTTCATTCCATCCCTCATCCCATCCAGGAATCCTGACAAAAAAACTATCACTCATATCCAGACCATAAGGCGGAAATTGAAACAGTTCTCTTGCAAATAGATGCTTCACCTGAGATTCTGCATTTTTTATTGTGGCTGTGGATGCTATGTATTTTGGCATACCCCCAATACTTTTTATCAGTCCCTCAACAGCGGACTCGTAAAGACCAAACATGCTTCCAAGAGGACCATTCATAAGGTGAAGTTCATCCTGTATTATCAGTTCTGGAGGATAGAAAGGTTTCACACTCACATTATAATCTTCGTTTTCTCCTGCAGCTCTGGTGGTTTCTTCTGGAAGCATATTACCCCGGTAGTAGCCATAATATGCATTGTACCTCTCAACATTCCCGAAAATGGATGACGCTCTGGGCTCGAATGCCAGTCTGGCTATTTTATCCGCTGTGCTTATTATCACTGTGGGACATCTGTGATAAATCTGTTCATCGACAGTATATGCTGGGATGGGGATTCTGGAACCGGGGGAGAAGGGCGTTTCAATTCTTCTGGCCACAAGCCCATCCGGAAATATCTCACTGTGTATATTCTGTGAATTAAGCGGTACCCCTTCTTCATATGATATATCTTTGTTGAGTTTGCAATCGGGATTTGGGCAATAAATCATGAAATCAACAGGTTTTTTGATTCTTCTACCGGGTTCGTCTCCATAACCAAAATATCCGGGTCTTGAGGCTCTGAAAGGAGCAATCTCCACAGACATCAGTTTTTTTATTTTATTCCCGATATCATCAATCTCCTGTCCGGTAAGTTTTTTATCGGCTTCCAGAGAGATTGTGAGTGTCACATATCCCAGAGAAAGTCCTCCCCCAGTGATAGTGATTTCTTTTATCGGCTCGATTTCACTGATATGAGGTGAATTTTCACTTTTTATTTTATCACATCGAACCACCAGATGCAGTTTGTTCTTTCCTGCTGGAAGTCCAGAATCGGGAATGGCAAGCCACGCTCCACATACCGGACATCTTATCACCTGTGCGGGCTCACCCCCAGTATTATTCTCCATGAGAGCATCAATTGCACTTATACTCTCACTCGTGCTCTTCCGCAGATGATTTGGAGAAACAGCCCCACCAACCCACATTCCGGCAGAGAATCTGACGGACCCATAAATCCAATCATCATAAATATCACACTTTTCAGGTCTCCATCCAGCACCTTTCTTACATCTCATGACCCTCAGATATTCTGCTGCGGTGATCATTCTGAGTGTTCTCCTGAATTGCTGAACCGTCAGGAGTCGCAGTGTGTATCGTGTTATTATCGCGGTTCCCCCGCCAGTTGTATCCCCCTCTTTGTGGTTTGTGGCTTTTCTCCTTCTCAGAGCCATCGTAAATGCCATTATCGCAAGGTATGCTTCTGTTTTTCCGCCCCCGGTGGGGATCCATAGAAGATCAATGAGTTCTCTGTACGCGGAATCTTTATTATATATTGGTTCAAGATTTATAAGAATGAATGCGAGCTGGAATGGTCTCCATCGAAAATCTTCTTTCCCAGTCTTCCACCGGTGCTGGAGCCATATCGCCCTGTTGGCAAAACAGAAAGAAAGTCTTGCATCTGTATCTCTTTTGAGAATTTCAATTCCATCTTTTAACCTGTTGAGAGCCACTTTCTGTAGTTTGACAAGATATTCTGCAGTGCGTTTAGCCGCACTGTCCATAATCTCCCCTTCTCCGTTTTCTATCCACCTTTTATACGCCACCACAAGAGGAGCAAGATATCTCTCGATCTCATCCTCTTTCCACATCTCTGAAAGTTTATATGTAGAGAGTTCAGGAGACTCCCCATACACATCATCCCACTCAAATAGTGGTGTGGGATTTGGATAAAGGGGAACAAATTCGCTTCTGACATCAGGTGCGATAAAGTCACGGCATTCGTCAAAATGATAACCGTCGGCCCACAGAACTTGACCATCAATATAATTGGAGTAATCTATATCTTTCCATATCGCTGAGCACATGTATCCACGTGCAAGAACAGGTTTTTTTCTGTAAAGAAAATGAAGTATCTCTCCTCCTTTCCTGTGATAAGGTAACGGTGCAAGTTGCGTATCATTTCCTAATTTAATTCTTATTGATGGTTGAAAGATACTGGCCTCAGTAAGTGCTTTTCCGTGACATTTTTCTATGTTGAGATCATTCACCATATTCACAACAATAATACTATATTCATCATTCCGCTGAATTTTTCTTATAAGGAGTGAAATTTTCCCATCGTCTCTTTCATAGAGCTGGAATTTCTTTGTTTTTTCAGTCACGGAAATTTGTTTTGTGATACAGTAGTATGGTCTTCTCCTCCATATTTTGCCATCTTTTCCCTGATCTCTGACATACCGTCCCCAAGTGACACATATTCTGAATGAGGGTTTTATTCCTCTAACCACAAAGGATACCCCAAAAGATCTGGGTCTCATTTTCGGATCCAGTTCAGAAGGTGTGGGCACCATAAACTCATTATCGATTATATCATCATCTGCCAGAAAATTTTCGCCCATGGATATAGTTATCTCGGAATCAGGGTTTTCTTCCACTTTCCTGCATCTTTGTGGAATGATAACCCCTGTTATATATTCTTTTAAGGGATCTCCTGAAATCTCCTCTTCGGCACCCTTGCGTGGCCCATAGACCTCTTTCAGCATCTCTTCAATTAATTTATCCCTCATTCATATCACCTCTCTTCCCATAAAAGCAGCATATACCTCTCAGGGGGCATATTTCACATTCCGGGTTATTTCCGGGTATACATATCATAGCTGCAAAATCAATCAGAGAGAGGGAAAAACTCCGTGGTTCCCCACATGTGACCAGGTCAGACACGATTTTTTCAAATTTTTTGCTTCTTCTTGAAGAATCGGTTATTTTTATCCCGAAAACACGACCGATAACTCTCACAGTATTGGTGTCAAGTACAGGTTCTGGAAGATTGTATCCAAAACAGAGTACTGCAGATGCAATATAATGCCCCACACCCGGAAGTTCCATGAGTTTCATCCTATTCAGGGGCAGAGTACCATCATATTTCTTCACCACTTCTTCTGCCATTCTGTACAGGAGATCAGATCTCCATGGCAGACCCAGCGAATGGAGTTCGGATTTTATATTTTCAGGACCTGCCTTAACAATTGATTTAAAATCCGGATATTTTTTTATAAACAGCTCATACAGATCTTTCACCTGATCGGCTTTTGTTCGATGAAGCATGATTTCCGCAATTATTAATTTATAAGCATCCTGTGTACTTCTCCAAGGATAAATCCTCATATTTTTTCTGCCCCATTCGAGTATTTCTGTCCATACCCTCCTTACAATATTTCTATACGTTTTCTCATCATGAATGTACTGTTCATAACACATCAGATGGCTCCCAGCATTTTTTCAATCTCAACCGCAATTCTTTCTGCCATCAATGGAGGTACTGCGTTTCCAACTTGGGTATATTGAGAGGTTCTGGGACCTTCAAATTTAAAATTATCAGGAAAGGACTGTATTCTGGCAGCCTCTCGCACAGTGATGGATCTTGCTTGGGCTATATCTGGATGTATATAATAGTGCCCATCCTTTGAAATATGAGCTGTTATGGTTTGAGCATATTTCAGATCGGGGGCTACAACTTTGAACCGATCCTCAAATGACTCCCTGTTGCGGTGTGTTTTAAGACGCTCCGGTAATTCATCGTATTTAACTCGTCTGTGTTCATTATTCCAGACAGATATAACGTATTTATATATCTCTCTGTCTCTTTCATTGTGCCTTCTGGCGCTATGCTGTATCAGTATATCCTTTTCACTTCTTAACCCTGATTCTTCAAGATATCTCGCAGGGGGGCGAATGTACTCCTGAGGACTTTCATTACCTTCTCCGGGTTTGAGAGATGGGAGATCCTCAAGCAGAGATGAAACCGTATAATTATGTTCTATCGGGGTGAAGGATGGATATTCAAGATCATACTCCGCTTTCCATCCTATCACTATAACTCTTTTTCTTCTCTGAAGGACGAGAAAATCTGCAGCATTAAGAATTTTTTCTCTGATAGTATATCCGAGTTTACCTGCTCTGGCCAAAAAATCATGATAAATTTCTCCATTTCTGGCTGTTTTTATTCCCAAGACATTTTCAAACACGAAGATATCGGGTTTGAAGGACCTTATGAAAGAAAGATAGCAAAGGTAAAGATAATTTCGGGGATCTTTTTTCATTTTTTCAGAATCTCTACTCCTCCCTACAATGGAATATGCCTGGCACGGTGGTCCACCGATTATTACATCCGTTTTTTTGAGATTGTGTGTTTCCATTGTTTTTTCAATTCTTCTTATTATCACTTCCTCATTTTCTGCTGAAATTTTAGAATTTATAATTCCTGCAGAATTCAGGTCAGAAAACCTTTTTCCCTCCTGTAAGAGATCTTCTCTAGAAAAATCTCCAGCAATGTAACCGTAATAGTAATCTTCCAGCCCATTTGCCTTAAGAGCATGGTAAATCGCTCTTGTTTCCAGTGTCATGGATGCATATTTATCCATTTCAATATGTGAGATGAATTTATAGCCTGTTCTGAAGAAACCCTCTGAGAGTCCTCCTGCGCCTGCAAACATGTCAAGGACTGTGAATTCGTTTTCCATATCCTGTTGCTTTTTATCTATGAATATGGTTTATATTTTTCCTATGATATATAGTTAACCATTTCTATCAAACATTTATAAGAGAAGCAGAAAATAAGTGATGAAAAGTCACTGCTGAATACAACAATCTCACTGCTTGTCCTCTATCCAGCAAAGTAATGAATGGGGTGCACCCCTAAAAGTAGACAGTAAGTTAAGAAATAAGAAAAAATGAAAAAGGGGTGCAAGATGAAAAGAAGGAGGCAATATACACGAGATTTCAAAATTGGTGTAATTAGAGA
>QMXC01000014.1 GCA_003661945.1 Candidatus Bathyarchaeota archaeon
GGTTAAATGAAGGTTCACTTGGACTGTATTCCTTGCTTTTTAAGGCAAGCATTAGAGGCTGTGAAAATGAGTACGAACAACGATGCGATACGTGAAAAAGCCCTTAGAGAGGTTGTAACTTACCTTTCGCAAGTAAAGTGGACTACAGATATCCCAAGGATTGGAACGGAAGTTCATAGAATCGTGAAAAGGGTCACCGGTAACTCCGATCCTTATAAACGGTTGAAAAATAAGTATAACAAACTTGCAGCGCAGCTTTATCCCAAACTCGAGTTTATGGTTAAAAATTCGAGTGATCCACTCTTTACTGCATTAAAAATAGCAATAGCAGGCAACGCTATTGACTTCGGTCCAAAAGCAGAAATCAATCTAGAAAAGGAAGTCAAAAATGCCTTAACCAATGAGCTGGCGATAAATCATATTAAAAGTTTTAGACATGAATTAAAACCAGAAACTGATCTGTTGTATCTTGCGGATAATTCAGGAGAGACGTTTTTTGATAGGATATTGTTAGAAGAATTAACGAAGTTTAAAACGAGGATTGTATACGTGGTCAAAGGTGGGCCGATCCTTAACGACGCGACGATTGATGATGCAAAAATAGCCGAAATCGACAAGATTGCTGACGTTATTTCCACTGGAACGGACTGTGCAGGGATAATTTTTGATGAGTGCTCAGAGGAGTTCATCGAAGCTTTCAAGAAAAGCAGTATTGTGATCAGCAAAGGACAGGGAAATTATGAGTCGCTTAATGAGGTTAAGGATAAGAAGATTTTCTTTCTTCTGAAGGTGAAATGCCCAATTGTAGGTAAGAAAATTGGTGCAAGGGTGGGCTCCATCGTGCTTAAAGCAGTTTCTTCTTAGCTTTTAAAGCTATAAACCCTGCTTCCATGTAATAGCCTTTTCTTGGAAGTTCGAAATAGAGAGTTTTTTCAGCTGGAGGTTGAAATAGCGTAGAATTTACTTCCACGATCTTAAGTTTAGCTTCTTCCATCATAAGCTTTATGTCTTCAAAACTGTAGAATCTAGCGATTTTGTAAAAAATGTCATTTTTTCTCCTCTTTTCCTCATAGAAACGTGCCCAGGGGCTTTCTTTTAATATTAAACCAAGAATTATGCCTCCATTATCCGTTAAGACTCTCACAGCTTCTTTTAAAACTTTAAGAGGACTATTAACAAAACAAAGCGTAACAATTAGGAAAACGCCGCCAAAAGTTTTGTCTTTAAATGGTAATCCCTCTCCTGCTCCTTTAACAACTTCTATTCTCCTATTTTTGGCAAAGACCAAAACTCCAGAAGATATGTCAACTCCATATTCTATATTCAATGCTTGTGCAAATCTCCCAGTTCCAACACCTACCTCAAGAAAGGGATGTTTCAGATTCTTACACAAAGGTTTAATGCTGGCTTTTTCGAGTTCAAAAGCCGATTTTCCAAAAGGTTTCTCATACCACTCATCGTACCTCTTAGCAAAAACATCAAATACACGCCTTATATCTTCCCTTTCCTTCCCCCTCATTTATCTCACAACTTCAGATCCTCTGAGAGTTCGAAAATAAAGAGAGCTTTATTCAATTCGTAGAGTGGCCCGCTTTTGGAAAAATTTTCGATGTATTTCTCGAAAAATTTTCTTGAGAAAATGGAATGTTTAACGCATGGGCTTATTATGCCTCCGCTTTTGAGTTCAGCAATTAGCGCGTCAACATCTCCTGAATAATTGTGACGTTTGCATGCTTCATGAATAGTTGTTGCGCTGACAAATCTCCTAAACTGAGATTTTCTAACTATTTCATCTATTATGTCAAGGATTACTTGTTGATTTGGCTGTTTAATTGATTCCATATAGGCTTTAACGGCTAATCTCCAACTCCATATGCCCTGAGACCTTAAATATTCAAACGCAAATGTTATACATGCTGGAATTTCATAAGTTTCCCCAGGTATAGGCCTGTTCATTCTATTGTCCCACTGAATACTGCCGTTATGCTTCGTTCTTGTTGGTAACATAAGCTTCCATTCTTCCATAACCAGAGTTGATTCTACCGCAAGGTTCTCGGCGCCTCCGCTTTTTTCTATATTTCTAGCAATCGACAGGATTTCATCAAACGTTATCCGAGATTTCCCAGCAAGGAAAAGTTCAACGATCACCCTACTTACTTTTCTATCCTCACTAAAAAGTGATTTTACTATATCAATAAGTTCCGCCTTCGACAGCACCATGATGTGCTCACATTAAATGTAATCTACCAAAGGAAATCAGATATGTTTCAAACTTTTTAACGTTTCCTGCGAAATCATTGAAAAATCCTTTGCCGATACTTTCACTTTTGTTGCTTTAACAGCGGCTAACGAAAAAATAATGTTAAAAACGGCCTTTTGGCTGGGGGTTTCTATTAAGTTGTTATGAGCCTCCAAGGGTTGCTATAGACTCCGTTTAGACTGGAACGCTCTTAAAGGATTCCGGAACAAATTCTTTAAGAGGGTTCTGCATCTTTTCTTGGGGAGAGAACATCATGACGAGAGCTCTTGTTCTCTATTCTTCTGTTACTGGAAACACTGAGAAAGTTGCTGAGCGAATTGCGGAAACTTTAAGGAAGGAAGGGTGCGATGTTTCTTTTGTTAGGGTTGATGAAGAAACTAGCATTGACCTGCTGGAGTTTGACCTTGTGTTTCTGGGTTCGGCTGTGCATCAGTGGCTTCCAACCAAGACGATGATGGACTACGTTAAACGCATGTTAAAACACTATTTCAAGCTAGGCGTAATCGTCCCTTCCGTGCCTATAAAACCGGGAAAGTACGCTGTCTGCTTTTGCACTTTTTCCGGTCCTCATACCGGCGTAAGCGAAGCTGTTCCCGCAACCAAGTGGATGCGCGTTTTTCTGGAACATGTAGGATTCACGGTTCTAGACGAATGGCACATCGTAGGAGAGTTCAAAAACAGCGAGGAAAACTCAACGCTTGGAAGGCTTGGGAATATAAAGGGAAGACCTGATGAGCGAGATTTAGCAGAGGTCGAAGAAAGAGTTGTTGGAATTTTAAACGCTTTGAAGCTATGTTACAGCTGAAATACCTAGAATTTTCACCGTTATCCCCGCAGAATTAACGTTTCTTTCAATACAAATTAACTTTGCTTTATTGTGTGTTCCCGAAAACTTACTCCTGCGGAATTGTTATTGTGTAAAGCTTTTTTATTTGTGAAGCAGTTTTAGATGAGGAAAAGAAATGCGTAGAGAACGCCTAAAACGGGAACTCGGGCTTCTGCAAGTTACAATGTTAGGCGTCGGCGCCTCGATAGGTGTAGGCGTCTTTGTTCTTCTCGGACAGGCAGCAGCTATGGCTGGCCCCTCTGTTATTGTTGGATTAATCCTCAGCGGGGTAGTGAACTTGCTTTCGATTCTCAGCTTCTGCGAGTTGGGCGCAGCCTTGCCAGAGGTTGGTGGTGAACACGTTTACGTTAGCAGAGCCTTCGGAGGTTTGCTCGGCTTTATCACGGGATGGTTCGAATGGATGAGCGAAATGTTCTACGCGGTGTTGATGGCGATAGGTGCCGCGGTCATGATTTCCTCAGTTCTCTCCCCTTACATTCCCTTTCTGACCGGGCATGTTAACCTTTTAGCCGCGTTGCTCGTTATGCTGTTTACTTTCGTCAACATTAAGGGTACAAAGGAGACTGGAAAAACGGCTGTGGTGTTAGCCGTTATGTTGCTAAGCACTCTAGCAATCTACATCGCAAGCGGCTGGATTACGGGATTCCGTCCGAACGCCTTTGATCCCTTCATGCCTCACGGGCTATTCGCGACCATGCAAGCGACGGTTTTTCTTTTCGTCGTCTACCTGGGCGCAGAAGACATTGTTATTGCGCAGGGAGAGGTTCGGGAACCGGAGAAAAACATTCCGAGAGCAATTATAATTAACACGATGATTTTGATATTCGTTTACACGATCATTGCCTATACAACCATAGGGCTTGTGCCATGCGAAGAGCTCGGTACCGCTTCTATGCCTCTTGCTCTCGCAGCGCAGAGAACGTTTCTCGGGCAAGCTGGGTGGCTTCTAATAGCGATTGCCGGTATAGTTGCGGCGTTGTCTTCGCTTAACACTGCTGTTATGGCTCAGTCGCGGGCGATTTATTCGATGAGCTGGGAGGGTTATTTGCCTAGGTTTCTATCTAAAATTCATGGGCGTCATAAGACCCCCTACATGGCTGTATTACTCTCGTCCTTCTTCACTTTGCTATTAACCGTTTCCGGCGCCCTAGACTTCGCTGCTTACGCCTCGAGTTTCGGTTTCCTAGTTGGCTACTTTCTAACGAATCTTTCTTTGATTCGTTTGAGGAAGAAAGAACCGTATTTAGAGAGGCCGTTCAAAGTTCCGTTTTACCCGCTTACCCCGCTTGTCGGAATGGGCACCATAGTGCTACTTATCTTTTTCATCCAGCCACCTGTTCTTGTCTTAGGAGCTGAGCTAGGCTTACTCGCGTTGCTAGTCTACTACATTTTGTTAATGGGTCACCAACGCCTTCGAATAGCGACGAGTGGAATAAGCCTTGGCGCTGGACTAACATCAGTTTTCTCGGCTTTCCTAGTCAACCTAGATATTTTGCAACCCGCCCTTCCCGTGTTTATTCCAGAAGAACTTTTAACTTATGGACTTACGGTCTTCGGCATGGTGCTGATTTTCCTCGGAATCGTGAACTTCGTCAAAACAAGCTGACACTGAGGAACTAGGTTACTATCTCAGCGATTTTGTTTTGTTTTACGGCTTTTCCCATTTCCCTTGCTATTCTTCTGCCCATGTACATTTTTTCGCCGTACTTGAGATAAACATAAGGCGAAGTGCCTATTCCCACGTTTGTTCCAGCGACTATTCTAGCTGAAATCTCAAAAGTGTAGATTTCAAGGTTGCTTGTTATGGCTGTTTCTAGGCAGAACGGTCCTATTATGCCTGGAAAGGCAAGTTTTTTAGCGGTTTCCACGACTTTGTCTCCCATTTCCAGCAAAGTTGCGAGAAGCGATTCGCGTAGGGTTAACGGTATGTTCCCCACGATGGTGTAGCTGGGCGTTACGTCAGCTTCGAGCTGTTCCCGCGCTGGGATTCTGCCCAGGTTGTCTATGTCGGATTCGTAGCGGCGGTCTACGCCGAGGAATTCAACTTCGTTTTCAAGTATGGAATGAAAATAGTGGGGGTAAGCGTTAACGCCAACTATGTATTCTTGCAGATGAATTTTCTCGACGTCTTCCTCGGTTATTAATCCGCGTTTAATCATCGCTTCAACTTTCTTTTTGAAGGACTCGTAGGAGCTTGCGAGAAAGTAGCCTTTTCCTCCCCTCGCTCCGGGAAGCTTAGCTATGACCCATCCATCAATTTCTTTAGGAGTTCGGAATACGCGTGGCAGCTTAAGCCCGGCCTTGAGCAGCCATTCGCGTTGTCTTTCGCGGTTTGCCTCCCAGTGGAGCAGTTGCCTGTTTCCGAATATGGGCACGTAAAGCTCGTTCATTATCTCTTCTGTGCTGAGATAAGCCGTGAAGGAGCCGTGGGGAACCAGAACCGTGTTTAGGCTTCGAAGCTGTTCTTGTATCTCCTCGTCCAAGAGCTGTTGAAAGTTTTCGATGCGGATTATGTGGTCTGCTAATGGAAACTTTCTGTATATTATCTCGTTTCGAGGTGTGCATACGCAAACTGTACGGAGTCCTTCTTCTTTGGCGCCTTTGAAAATGTTGAGGGCGGAATGCGAGCCTAACGTGCCTACTGCAAGCTTACGCGTATCATATTTGCGTAGAACCTCAGCTATCTCTTCACGGGTTATCACGTTACGATTTCTCCAAGCCTGTTTTGGCTTACCGCCTTTTTTATTTCCATCGCTACACGTCGGCCGGGGCCTACTTCCTTTCCGTATTTGTATTTCATGTAGGGCGACGTTGGTTCAACGCATGGGCATCCTGGGACTCTTGGGCTTACGTCGAAAACGTAGAAGGTTAAATCTTTTGTTACGGCTCCTTGCAGCGCGAATAACCCGATTATTCCGGGCGGGTATTCTTGTTTGCATACTTCAACGAATTTTTCCGCTGCTGTGAAGACCTTTTGTATCTGGGATTCGCGCATTGTGACGCCCATATGCCCGATTTCTATGTTCTGCGATGGAATGCGTAGCTCAAGCTGCTGGTCTGCCGGTAAGTCAAGTAAGCCGTCGAGGTCGGTTTGGATTCTTCTGTCAAACCCTAAAAAGTCGATTTCGTCGGTGAGCGGGGACCAGAAAAAGTTTGCGTTGAACTTGGCGCCGAGCACATATTCCTCTATTACTGCTTTTTCTAGGTCTTCACGGGTTATTATCCCCCGTTTTATGCGTTCTTCGCTTTTTTCCAGGAATTCTTGGGGCGTAGAAGCGTAGAAGAAGGCTCGTTCGATTTTCCGTGTTTTCTCCGGAACCTTCACTATTGCTAGACGGTCAATTTCCTCGTAAGAATTGAACGTTTTAGGCGTTGGAATTCCAGCCTTCCGCAGAAGGTAATACTGGTTTCTAGGCGCGGTTCGCTCTTCGGTTCGAAGCATGTAACGGTTACCCATCAACGGAACCAGCAGCTTGTTTTCTATGTTGTCGTAGCCCACGTAGACTGAAAAAGAACGGTTAGGCACGAAAACAGTGTTCAACTCGCGAAGTTTTTCCTGATTCTCCTCGTTAACCATATCCGCGAACCTGTCGAGCAGCAACACGTGGTCAAAGAGGTTCCGGTAATAACGCGTGTAAGTTTTCTCCCTTCCCTTCTGACATACCACAACGGTTTCGAAACCTTCCTGTTTGGCGCCGTAAGCTACTTCTAACGCAGAATGCGAGCCTAAAACGCCTACACGAATACTATGCTTATCGTATTCTGAAACTATCTGCTGAATTTTTTCACGAAGCATTTTCCTCACGCAAATACTCCTTATACGCGGATACTATATCAACAAGCGCTGGAACATCAAATAATTTGCGTTCCAAGAAAGCGTTGGCAACAGCCATATACATTTGACTTATAATTTTTAGCAGCTTCGGCTCGAGGGGCGGCGGTTTAGAACGGCAAAGACTCCTCCAGTCTTCCACGCCTTTCGTGTCTGCTTCCTTTTTTGCGTTTTCAACGTCGCGGTGCCAGCTTGTTCTGCGGTAGTACTGCCTCGCGATTTCCTTACTTATGTGCAATCCTTCAAAGGTGAACCGGCACTCGTCCAACGTGCCCACGACGTCTACGACCATAAGCCTTCGCGAAGGGTCAAAGGCAAACTCAACTTTTCCATCCTCGTTGGTTAGTCCCGCTTTTCCTGCTATTTCCGTGACTGTCCGGTCTATTTCTGCGAGAACCTTTTTTATTTGTTCAACTTCTTCGTCGAGCAAGCCGGCGATTCGCTGTGCCTCTTTCCATGTGACGTAACGGTCTTTCTCTTCGAGCTTCGTGCTTACGTCGAAAATTGGCTTTGAAAGCCTTTCACCCGGAACCGGATAGTGGTCGAGCCCTAAATCTTCGGGTCGTATTAGCCCGTTTTCAAGTCTTTTGAACACCGAGGAGCCTTTGGGTAGGCTGTTGCGGTAGATTATTTCCAGCGGGATGAGAAAATTTGTGAGCGTCGGCGTAAACATGCTGTAATCGTATCGCGGTTTTCCCTCTTCCACGCGGACTTCGGGTCGAATCACGTTGACCATGTGAAATTCCATAACGTTCACCGGAGCTTCCAACTCCTTCGTGGTTGCGAGTTCGCCGTTCGGCGTAACCAAGCCGCGGTAATGAGTTTTTATCCCCTTTTCTTCTAGCCTTTCGAAGCAGTATGCGCCCATGAGGCATAGCGCTGCGCCTTTGAAAGGTATGTGGTCGGGCATTTCGCCCCAGTCGAAAACAGAGTAACGGTCTGAAAAGTGGAACCGGGCTATTCCCATATCCGTCTTTGAAGGCTTTCTGATTATTTGAACGTCCTTTACACTTCCCATCTTCTAGCCCGTTCTCAAAGCTTTATCAGCTGACGCTATCTCTTCCTTCTTTCTTTCTTGGTAATCGTGAACCCGTTTGGCGAGTTCTTGGTCTTTCACTGCAAGGATTTTCGCTGCGGCTATTGCGGCGGCTTCGGGTTCGATTGTGACTACGGAGCCTATTCCGCTTGGAACTCTAAGCGACGAATATATGTCTGCGCCGGCGAATTTTTCCGAGTAAGGTGGACATGCAATAACGGGCTTAGTTGTATGAGCGTCCACAAAGGCGCTTAACGCGTTCGATCTTCCGGCAACCGTGATGTAAACCACCTCGGAGTCTTCGTAGTTCCTTAAGATTTCCAAAACTTTTAGCGGGGTTTTGTGCGCCGAAGCCACACGAAACTCGCACTCGACGCCGAAGCTTTTCAAGTGTTCAGCTATTTTCCGGCAGAACTCTAAGTCGCTTTTCGAACCCATCAATATGACTGCTTTTCCCTTCAAAGTGTTTCTCCTCAACTCTCGATATTCCACAAACATATTAAGGCTAATTAAACTTTCACTCATTAGCAAACTTTCCCAAACGCGTGAAAGCCATGAGAACCATAAAATGGGAAAACGGAGTCGTAGTAACCATAGACCAGACGAAACTTCCAGCCGAAACGGTTTATCTCGAACTAAAAACATGTCGGGAAGTGGCTGAAGCGTTAAAAACCATGAAAATCCGGGGAGCACCGCTCATAGGTGCTGCGGCAGCCTACGCCCTAGCGCTGACAGCCTACCACTCGAAAGCCGAAAGCAAGACGCAACTTTTAGACGAACTATGGAACTCGGCAGAAATTTTGAGGAAAACACGTCCAACAGCCGTTAATCTTTTCTGGGCGGTAGACCGCGTGCTAAACAAAGCCCGTGAAAGTGAAGGAAGCGTGGCGGAAACCATTCGAACAGTAATTGAAGAAGCGGAGAGAATCGCCGACGAGGATGCTGAAGCGAACCGTAAAATGGGCTTTTTCGGAGCCGCTCTTCTTCATGACGGAGACACGGTTCTAACTCATTGCAATGCTGGAAGCCTCGCTACGGTAGAATACGGAACCGCGCTGGGAGTTATTCGTGCGGCTTGGGAACAAGGAAAAAAGGTAAAGGTTATCGCTACTGAGACGCGTCCACTCTTGCAGGGAGCCAGATTAACCGCCTACGAGCTTAAACGCGACGGTATTCCCGTTCGGCTTATCACCGACAGCATGGTAGGCTATGTCATGTTCAACGGTTTAGTAGACAAGGTAGTCGTAGGCGCAGACCGCATAGTGCAAGACGCTGTTTTTAATAAGATAGGCACCTACACCATTGCGGTTCTTGCAAAAACGCATGGTGTTCCCTTCTATGTAGCAGCGCCTACATCAACATTCGACTTAACGCGGCGTGCCAGAGATGTGGAGATAGAACAGCGAAAACCAGAAGAAGTCCTTTACTGCGGCTCCAGACGAGTAGCGCCAGTCGACGTAGAGGTTTTGAACCCAGCCTTCGACGCTACACCTATGGAATACGTGACAGCAGTGATATGTGAAAAAGGAGTGTTCCCACCTTCAAAGCTTCAAACTTTGTAACCTTTTTAAGGGCGAAACATAGGTAAAGGTTAGACATGAAAACGGCTGGGTTCCCCGTGACAGAAACACAGCAAGCAGCAACACCGCCTATGAAAAAGCTTAGGTTCAAAGCGTTCCTAACTAAAAAAGGAAAGGTAGTTATCCCCAAAAATCAGAAAACCGGATGCCGCATTGAAGAGCTCAAGACCCGTGGATACGGCAAACTTGCGAAAGATAGGCTTTTCCTAGCGCCGTGTGAAGCGCTTTTCCTGCTAAACAAGAACGTGATAGATCTCGTAGACGAAGAAACATCGGAACCCGTTGACTTCCAAAGGCTTTTACATGTTTTCGAAAGGGTTGACCCAGACCTTTGGGTTAAATTTCTTATCTACCGAGACCTTCGAAGCAGAGGATACGTCGTCCGAGGAGGCTTCGGCTTAGGAATAGATTTTCGCGCCTACGAGAAAGGCAGATACGGGAAAGAAACTGCCAAATATCTCATACTGGGGATACAAGAAGGGAAACCCGTAACAGTGGAAGAATTAACCCGGATTCTTAGGCACGTTCAAAGCTTGAAAAAGAAGCTCGTGTTGGCAGTTCTAAGCAGAAGAGGAGAAGTTGTATATTATTCCCTGTCCAAGTTGACATTAACAAAAATCTAATCTAGGTTGCGTGAAAAGTTGCCAACGTTCAAAACGGTTCGAGGAATGAGGGACTTCTTACCTGAAGAAGCAGAAAAAATGCGGTATGTAGAAGAAGCTGCGAGGGAAACCGCTAAGCTTTATGGTTTTGAGGAGATTATAACACCTGTTCTGGAATCCTACGAACTGCTTTCAGCGAAAGCCGGCGAAGAACTCCGCGAACGCATGTACGTTTTCGAAGACCTCGGTGGAAGAAAAATTGCGTTAAGACCGGAATTCACGGCTTCAATAGCCCGGCTCGTGGCTACTACTCTGCGGAACTATCCGAAACCGCTGAGGCTTTTCTGCGTTGGAAGCCTGTACCGCTACGACGAGCCGCAGTTCGGACGATATAGGGAATTCTGGCAGTCAAACTACGAGCTGATAGGCTCAGACAAACCCGAAGCAGACGTGGAAATCCTAGCATTAACAAACCATCTGGTAGCAAGCGTAGGGCTCAAACATTACAAGTTCAAAATCGGACACGTAGGAATCATCCGCGGAATACTCAGCCAAGAAGGAATAAAAGAGGAAAAACAAACTCACATAATGCATCTGCTCGACAAAAAAGAATGGAACCAAACGCTGCAGACGCTAAAGGAGTTCAAAGCTTCAAGAAAATGCGTTAAAACTCTAACGCAGCTGATAAAAACCCGTGGAGAAAACCCGGCTGAGGTCGTCAAAACAATAAAAAGACACGTGGAAGGATACGAAGCCGCAGCCACAGCGCTGGAGAACCTAAACCAGATACTCTGCCTAGTCGAAGAATCAAAAATAGGCTTCGACATGACGGTTGAAGCAGGCTTCGCCCGTGGGCTCGACTACTACACGGGCATGATTTTCGAAGTCTTCGTTCCAGAAATGAAAATCGCAATCGGCGGGGGAGGACGCTACGACAAACTTATTCAACTTTTCGGAGGAGAACCAACCCCAGCCGTAGGAGTAGCGCACGGAATAGACCGAATCGCCCTAGCCATGGAAAAACAGAAAACTCCGCTGAAAAAGCCTAAAGAAAAGAAGGTGCTTGTAATACCTTTAAAAGAGGAGTTAAAGACAAGAGCCATAGGAATCGCCTCAGCGTTCAGAAAGGCTGGAATCCCAACTGAAATCGAAGTCATGGGACGAACGGTCTCCCGAGCGTTGCAAGACGCTGACAGAAGAAACGTAGGCTACGCCGTTTTAGTGGCGCCAAAAGAAATGGAAAAAGGAAAGATAATTCTGAAAAACCTAGCGAAAAGAGAACAGCAAGTCCTAACGGTTGAAGAAGCGATACAGAGTATCCTCAACGTAAAAACATAAGAC
>QMXC01000015.1 GCA_003661945.1 Candidatus Bathyarchaeota archaeon
AAACATTGTTCTATTTGTTTTTTCAAGGCTTCCGGGTCTGCTTCATAGAAGGCTCCGGCTTGGCTTGGAAGCCTTACCTTTGCCGTTCTAGGCTCCCTCCGGCGTAAGTTTGGTTTCGAACTCTTCTATTGGAACGCTTAGGTCTTCGTCGGGTTTTAGTTCTCCCCTTTCTCTTAGCACTTGTCTTGCTAGGAGCCAGTAGATCACGGCGAGGGCTCTCCTTCCCTTGTTGTTAGTTGGAATCACAAGGTCTATTCCGGAAAAGTCGTTGTCGGTGCTGCACAACGCCACAACGGGAATTCCGATTAGTCCCGCCTCCTTCACCGCCTGGTCGTCCGCCCTAGGGTCGGAAACCATTAATACGTCTGGCTCGATGCGGTTTGGATATAACGGGTTTGAAAACGAGCCTGGAATGAACCTTCCAATTATTGGTATGGCGCCTGTAAGTTCGCAGAACTTTCTCACGGGCTGCTGGGCGTATAGCCTAGCCGAAGCAACAGCGATTTTTGAAGGTTCGAAGCGGGCTAAAAACTTCGCGACTATTCTTATACGTTCATCTGTTTTCTTGACGTCTAACACGAAAAGCCCGTCGGGTCGAACGCGGTATATGAACGGCTCCATGTTTTTCGTTTTCATCCGTGTTCCTATGTGCACCCCGGCGGAGAGCAAAGCGTCTCTCGGGAGCAAAAGCCCATCTTCTACTGGACTCGTTTCGACAGTTTTTTCTTCTTTTCGTTCTTCCCCTATTTTTTCTTCGTCTTTTGTTTCAGCCATTTTATCTCAACCTCGGTAAACTTGCCATTCGTGCTTTATCTCCAAGCATTTCCTCCACCCTTATTAATTCGTTTATCTTGGCTATCCGTGCGCCTTCTACTATTCCGGTTTTTATTATTGGGCAGCTCAGCCCTACCGCTAGGTGAGCAATGTGCCAGTCCACAGTGTCTCCGGAACGATGAGAAACTATCGGCGTGTACCCGTTTTCTTTCGCCAACTTGACGGTTTTAACGGCCCTCGAAAGGGTTCCAACCTGGTTAACTTTGATTATTATGGAGTTTCCCGCCCGCTGTTTTATGCCTTTTCTCAACCTTCTCTCGTTTGTCACGAATAGGTCGTCTCCGCAGATAAGGCAGTTTTCCGCTTTTTTGGTTAATTCTGCGAAGCTTTCAAAGTCTTCTTCGTGGAACGGGTCTTCAACGTAGACGAGTCGGAACTCGTCGATTAGCCGAAGCACATATTCGAGCTGTTCCCCAGAATCGAGCTTTCTACCGCTTCGCGAATAAACGTAGCGTCTGGCTTTAGGGTTCCATAATGTTGAAGCTGCAATGTCCAGTCCAGCTCTGCATTCGAACCCCATTTCTTCGCTTACAGCCTCGCAAGCGGCTGAAATAAGCTCTAATGCTTCATGATCCTTTATGGGCGCAATCCATGCGCCTTCATCGCTTCTTCCACCAAAGAAGTTCCGGGTTTTCTTTTTAAGTTGTTCTCCAACCTTTTTATGGACAAGAGCGTTTGCTTTTGCGGCTTCTTGGAACGTTCTCGCGTCCAAGGGCAACACGAGAAACTCTTGGATGTCCGGGGTTTTGCCGCTTGTGTGTTTTCCTCCGCTTATAACGTTTCCAAGAGGGTAGGGAAGCTCGTAGGCGAGTTGTCCGCCTAAATACTGAAACAAGGGCAGACCGTAGGCGTTTGCTGCGGCTTCAGCCACGGCTAGAGAAAGCGCGAAAGCGGTGTTTCCACCTATATTCGAAAAGTTTTCTGTTCCGTCCAGTTCGCGTAGTGTCCGGTCGATTTCCTCTTGCACGTCTACGTTCATTCCTAAAAGTTCGGGAACAATCAGCGTTTCGATTCTTTTGAGCGCTTCTTCTATTCCCCTTCGAGGATAAGGCTTAACCTCGTTTTTCCCTCTACTTGCACCTGAAGGCGCTGAGGCTCTTCCCATGCTTGTAGAGGTTATAACGTCTATTTCTATGGTTTCTTCTCCTCTGCTGTTGAATATTTTACGCGCAACAATGTCATCTATAACCGTTGACACACCGTTCCCTTCCATTAAATGGTTTGGCCCTTCCTTTGGGCTTCTTCGAAAAATTTGAGGATTTCATCTATGATCTCCACGTGGGAGAGAAACATTCTGCGGCAGCAGTAACGTTTTATTCCTAAACTGTCGAGAACCATACCTGCGTCTTCTCCCGCTTGCACTCTTCGAGCGAATTCTTCCCATTTGTCAGCTATGAGCTTGCCGCACGTGAAACATCTAACAGGTATTATCATGCTAAACTCCTACCTGTAGCTCTTTTGGTCTCTAGCTCTGGCTCCCGGTCCACCGAATTTTTTCGGCTCTTTTCTACGCGGGTCTCCAGCTATCATTGTTCTGTCGTAAGCTAAAAATACTCTGCGCAAGTGGGAGCTTTTTGTCCATTTGAGCAAGGCTCGCGCTATCGCCATCCTCGCGGCTTCGGCTTGTCCCATGAATCCTCCGCCTTTGACGTTCACGTCTATGTCCAGCTGTTTCCACACGTCTTCTCCAGCTTGCACCAAGGGTTCAAGGATTTTCTCGCGTGCTATTTCGGGTTCAAAGATTTCGAGGGGAATCTTGTTTATGCGTATCTTT
The DNA here is from genome assembly GCA_003661945.1 of Candidatus Bathyarchaeota archaeon. GTDB lineage: Archaea > Thermoproteota > Bathyarchaeia > Bathyarchaeales > UBA233 > UBA233. The sequence goes on from QMXC01000015.1 coordinate 2,609, forward strand.
CCGCTTCCCGGTCTGACTACTGCTTTAGCTATGGCTGTTTTTCGTTTTCCGCTAATGACCAAGACTTTACGCGACGTTGTAGGCGTCATGCCTCTCCTCTCCACCCTACCTCGCGAGCCAGCTCAGCTACGGTGAAATAGGGACAACGTAGCTTGCTCGCGTGAGCTTCTTTTAACGTTTCCTTCTCCACGTCTTGCAGTTCTTCCGGAACTCCTATGTAGACGCGGAGCCTCTTGTAGGCAGCTTTCCCCTTCGGCTTCTTGTAAGGAAGCATTCCCCGTATAGTTCTTCTCACTATCCGGTCCGGCCTCCTAGGATGGAAAGGACCTTTCCACGGATGTCCAACTTTGAGAAACTCCTTTACTTCTCTCACTTTGCTTCCTTTTTTACCTGAAATCACAGCTTTCTCCGCGTTCACTATGATTATTTTTTCGCCTTTTAGTAGGCGTTTTGCGACTATGCTTGACATTCTTCCAAGTATAAGTTGATTCGCGTCGATTACTGTTGTTCTTTCTGTTAATGCTTCCATCATTTTCACCCAATAACCTTAACGTTTGAGCCTTTAGGATTCTTTTTCACAAGTTGCTGGAAGGTAAGGCAGCTTCCCCGAACTTTCCGTATCTTTTCTTTCGCTTTTTCTGAGAAGCTGAACGCCGCGACTTTCACGGCGTGCTCTAACGTGCCAGTTCCGAGAACTTTTCCCGGAACCGCTACGTAGTCTCCCTTCTTTGTGTAACGGTTTATCCGGCTTAGGTTCACGGCTACACGTCTTCTCTTCGAAGCATAAAGCTTTTCAGCTATATCTCGCCAGATTTCAGCGTTATTTTCCCGTGAAGCCTTTTTTAGAAACCGTATAAGGCTTACGAGTTCAGGGTTTGTGGTTTTAAGCTTCTTCAATTTTCGCCCCCTTCAACTCTTTGAGAAACTCCGCGAACCGCGAGTCTAAGATTTTCAACGCTTCTAACATTATTCTTTCAACCGGAAGAACTCCATTAGTTTCCATCTGAAAAATGAAGTTTCCCTCTTCCCACCCGATTTTTATCGCTGGCGGCTCCTTTGGACAAGCATCCGCGCAGTCTTCGCATAAAGTGCACGCCATCAAGTCGCGAACTTCGATTTCGCCTTTTGTCTTAACCAGAACTTTTTTCGGGCAGATTTTTACGCATTCACCGCATGCGTCGCAGATTTCCAAAATTTCGATTTTCGGCATATACTTATACGTGCAAGCTGATACGGGCTGCCATTTCGCGTGTTTTTCTCCTCGTCCCAGCTTAGCGTAGGCTTCTATCATCACTCTTTGCCCGGTGGCTAGCTTCACTATTGGGATGTTTGGGCTTACGGGGACTATTTCCGGGTTTTCGCTTTTTAGGTCTCCGGAGTAGACGGTGCGCGGTGCTTCCGCGGCTTCGGCTTGCAGCGTCAAGGTGACTCGGCATAGGTTGCATCCGAACTCGCTTTGACACGGGCATTCTTCGGGAAGGTTGTAGTTGTCTAAATCTGTTTTTAGCGGTATTAATCCGAGTCTGTGTGCCAGAATCTCGTCGTGTAGGATGGAGGAATTTTCAATTATCACGACTTCGTCTATTGCCATGCATGGAACTTCGGCGATTATTGTTCTTCTTAACGAGTTCAAAAAAGCAGCGTTAGTTCCCTTGATAAGTAAACGTAAACTTGTATCGTTTTTCTCTAATACTTCAATTTCCACAGAGTTGAACACTCCATGTTTAACGCGTAAGTGTTTATGTGCCTTTCAATAGATGAAAGGTGCATTATTTCAATTTTTCTATCCGTCTAGACACTGCTTCCTCTTTTATGGAACCGCCTTCGCCGGTATCTTTAGCCTTCTCCATATCTCCCTCGCCAACGCCACGGCGTCTCCAACACGGTAGTTGTCCGTAATCACTTCTTTGGGTCTGCAGCGTCGAACATACTCCAATAGGTCCTCGAAGTCTGAATGGTCGCTCAACGCCACAACGTATTCCTTATCGCCTATTCGGCGGCAAACGCTTCGAAACTCCCACCCGCTCACACATACGCGAAACGAGTCCTGCCCAACCTTGTGCCGAGAACCCATATGATAGAAAGCTACACACGGCGAATTGTTCTTTAGAAGCTTTCTTCCTTCATCCTCTGTGGAAAGCAAGATTGTGCCCAAGCGCATTCCGTGTTTTTCGCAGACCTTTGAAACGTGGAAAACCTTCTCCGGAGCAACGAACGGCACCTTTATTTTCGCTTTTCGTAGAATCTGCATTACCTCTTGGATTTTGCCGTGGTACCCAAAAACGTAGACCGTGCCTTCTCGAAGACCTTGCTCGACGAGGGAAACCAGAACGTTTTCCACTGAAGCGTCGAAAGGGCGAGTTCTAGACGGGCAGCCGTATGTGGCTTCTATAACCAGAACGTCAGCCTCAACCGTCGGCGTTCCCCTCAGCTTGAAATCACCCGTGTAAAGAATGCGTGTTCCTTCGTTGTCTTCTACCAGCACTTGTGCTGCTCCGAGAATGTGGTTTGCGAAATGAAATGTTATCTCTTCATCACCGTATCGGAACGGCTGGTTATACGTCAAAGTTTCAACGTTTCCCATCATAAGGAATAAGGGTCCCCGCATTACGTCTATCAAATCTTTAGTAGCCGGGGTCATCAGCACCCGTTCGCAGTGTTTAAGGCTTTGCCGAAGCCCGATTAGGTGGTCTGCATGCGCATGGGTTACGACCCTTAAAGGTCTGGTTTCGTGGAATCCGTCGCATGCTACGTATTTGCCGAGGAGAACAGCGCCTTTCCGGGTTACGGAAGCCTTTACAGCCAAACTGACCCTTTGCCTACTTGCTATTTATCGCTGTCATGTCCTGCTGAAGTCTTGAAGCAGTAATGCGATGAATTTTGTTCCTTTGATGAAGCTTTCAATTTCCAAGTTCTCGTTTGGCGCGTGGACGTTTGCTTCAGGATGGCTGCATCCAACTGAGACTATGGGGTAGCCGTATGCGTTCTTGAAAAGGTGCATGGGGCCTGAACCGGGGCTTATCGGGTATATGACGGCTTTTTTCCCGTATGCTTTTTCAGCGGTTTTCGCTACTGTTTGAACGAATTTGTCGTTTACCGGGGTTTTCGCTGGGTCTGTTGAGCCGTATTTGGTGATTTTCACGTCTTTGAAGCCGCTGTTTCTCAGATGGTTAACGAGTTTTCCGAAGATTTCGGTCGGCGTCTGGTTTGGGACTAGGCGAAAGTCGAGTTTCGCCATCGCTGTTCGAGGCACTATTGTTTTTGAGCCAGCGCCAGTATAGCCGGAAACTATGCCGTTTATGGTGCAAGACGGGTTGCAAAGAAGAGCTTTAAGCGCTTCTTTTCCGCTTCTTTTCAGCAAAAACTCTTTGAGTCCAAGTTCCCTTCGCCATTCTTCCTCATCAAACGGAATCTCCTCGATGTAATGTAGCTCCTCTTTCGACGGTGCTTTAACGTTGTCGTAGAAGCCTTCGATGAGTATTTCCTCTTTCTCGTTTTTGATGGCGTTTAACATCCATACGAGACGCCAAGCCGGGTTTGGAACAAGTGGAGCATTAGCCGAGTGGACGTCTTTGACGGCGCCTTCGACGCGTAGTTCGACGGAAAGGATTCCCTTAAGCCCCAAGTAAAGGCACGGTCTGCCCTCCCTGTCGGTTCCGCCGAATTCCCATATAACCGCGTCTGCGGAAAACAGTTCCTTATTCTCGTTTATCACTTGCTTGAGGTGGGGGCTTCCTATTTCTTCTTCGCCGTCTACCACGAATTTCACGTTGACCGGAACGTCGCCCACCGTTTTTAAGTAAGACTCGACGGCTTTAAGCCTAGAGACGAGGTTTCCCTTGTTGTCTGATGCTCCTCTACCGTAAATTTTTCCTTCCCTAATTTCGCCGCTGAAGGGACCGGATATCCATTGTTCGATTGGGTCCGGCGGCTGAACGTCGTAGTGGTCGTAGAACAGCAGCGTTTTGTCTGTTTCTCCAGACCTTATTTCGCCGTATACGACGGGGTTTCCTTCCTCCAGCTGGATTATACGCGTTGTTAACCCTGTTTCCTTCATGAGTTTTTCAACAAGCTCGGCGCATTCTTGGATTCCTTCGCCTTTCGCTGAAATGCTTGGCTGTCTCACGAGTTGAATGAGTGTTTCCACAAAGTCGCGGGAATTGGCGTCAATATAGGCGTATACGTTTTCGAGGTTTTCCATAGGGCTATTCAACTCTTTTCTGTTAAGCTGTTCAACTTTTATAACGTTAAAGGCTTACCGTATTCTTCACTGAAGAAGATTTCGGTAAACTTTTTCCTAGGTCTGGCTTCCGGCGTCTCGTCAGGCACCCCTATGGGCAGTAGAGCCACCACTTTGAGCTTTTCCGGAACTTTAAGCAGTTTCTTTACTTTTTCTTCCTCGAAGGCTCCTATCCAGCATGTGCCGTAGCCTAGGCTGGTGGCCGTCAGAACCATGTGTTCCAACGCTATCATTACGTCTTGTTTGAACCATTTCGGCGAAGCATCGGGGTCTGCTAAAGCCACGACTATGACGGCTGCGTCGGCGAGAAACATCTGTTTCGACGCGATTTCCGCTAGAAGCCTCTTTCTCTCACGGGTTTCGACTATTATAAACTGCCACGGCTGAAGATTTTTAGCTGAAGGCGCCAAACGAGCCGCTTCAAGAATCTGTTGTAAATGTTCAGTGGGAATTTCTTCCGGCTTGTATCTCCGTATGCTTCTCCGCTTCTTTATGGCTTCTAAAACGTTCATTTTCATCATCCTTCTGTAGGAAAGGGCGAGGCGGGTTTTATGTATTACGTGCACAAGGCGGGAAAGTTTATAGTTTTGACTTCGTATTTAAAGCTCGAGGGAAACTTATGGTTGAAGAAAGCGACGTAATCGATTTTCTCAAAACGCGAGGTGGACAAGCTACTTTGGACGAGGTGGCTGAAGCCCTCGGAGTTCCAAAATACGGCTCGAACTCGGCTTACACGGTTTTACAGTCGCTACGTTCCAAAGGGGTCATCGAAAGGAAAGGCGAAAAATGGATTCTAACCGCTGTTCCAGCGGAAAAACCTCCACAACCAGAAGTTCCAGCTGCTGCTGCGCCTCCGGAAACAAAGCCTATAACCGAACAGTCTGCAGCGGCGCCCGACATTGAGACTTTAATGAAAGCCATGACGAAAACGTTGGCTGAAGCCATGAAAGCCGCAAAGGCGCCGTCGGACCAGTGGGAACTAGCTACAAAGCCTATGAAGACGGAGATTGAGGCGAAAGAGGAAAAGCTCGGCGTTTTCGTTTTGAAGCCGGATGAGGCTGCTGAAGCTAAAAAGCCTCTGGTTGGTTTCCCAACGGGCACTTTTCTCGACAAGTTTTTCTTATCTCCGGAAGGAGAGCCTTTAAACGGCATACCCGTCTGTGGACAGTTTGCTATAACGGGTCTTCCCGGCGCTGGAAAGTCAATTCTGGTTGAAGAGATAGCTGTAAGGGTCTCTTCTTCGGGTCACAAGGTGTTGTTTGCCACGGCAGAAGACACTTGGAAAAGCCCAACTCCACGTTTTGATTTGCAGTCGCGTTTGAAGCAGAAAGCCGACATTTTAGGGCTGGACTGGAGCAAAATACGTGAGAACCTTTTCGTGCTGGACACGGTGGCTTACCCCGAACTTCGGGAATGGAGCACTTTTGCCGAAACTTATCGTTACGTCGTGGAGAAAGAGAAGATTGAACTCGCCATAATTGACTCCGTCACCGTGCTTGAAGCTTATCGCGGTGCACTAAAATACCGTGTCATGGAACTTGCACGTTACAATCAGATGCACGGTGTTACAGCGCTCTACGTAAATCAGCGTAGTGCTGAAACTTGGGACAGCTATGACATGGCTGGCGGAATTGGCCTCGCGCACAACTTGGACGGAACCATACTTGTGGATTACGGGCGCATCTACTGGCAAGACCAGCAGATAGACCTCGAAGCCAAACGCGGCGAATTCGTTCGCATAGCTCGTGTCCTCGACTGTCGAATGTGCAATTTCGAGAGGAGAAGGATACGTGTCGACATAACTTCTGACGGTTTCTTACGCGCCCTCGAGCCTATACCCAAATCTTCCACGCAACAAAGCTGAAAAGGGACACCTTGAATGCCCGTAGTGAAGCCGCCTACCTTCGAAGAACTCGTAAAAACCTATGGAAGCCCGAAAGCAGCGATAACGCACTTAATAGAGTCCGGTTTCACTCCGGAAAAAATCGAGTGGAAGATAGGTGTTCCCTACTATCTGACACGCCTATACATGGAAGGCATTGAACCCGCAAGGGATACTCCTTTCATCGAAATAGTGAAGGTCTACGAACGGCTCGCGGTTCTACGTGGAAAACGGGGGAAAGAAACAGAGCTCACAAAATTCTTTCAAACCTTTAACCTAGACTTGGAAACCAAAATAAGGCTGGCTCTAGGCTCCATAACCGACGAAAGCCTAAAAATAGGTCCAGGCATAGTGGAGCGGTCGCTAAGCTTAGCAACAGGCGCCTCGATAAACGAGGTTAGAAAGCTTCTCATAGACTACGGTGAACACGGCGAAGTAGCGTTTCTCTTAACAAAAGATAAGCCTCCAAAGCTATGGGCTGGAGAGGTCTACACGGCGATTAGGTTTTTACCTAGGCTTTCGGGGATAAGAGCTCGGGAGCTCTACGTTTCAAGCCTGCTGAGACGAGCCACCCCCGTGGAGGCAAAGTATATAGTGCGGCTTCTGCTCGGCGACCTAAAACTCGGGTACCATCAACGCACGGTCATGCGCGCAGTCGCTAGAACCTACAATGTTCCAGTTGAACTAGTCGAAAACGTTTGCGCCATCACCGGAGTAGTAGACGGGCTTATGCTGGCTTCAGAAGGCGAACTAAAACTTTCAGAGGTGAAGCTTCGTCCCGGACGGTTTTTGAAGCCACAGCTCGCCCACTTATACGAGCCGGACAAGGTAGTTTATCCGGTTCGAGCCGAATACAAGGTCGACGGCAGCCGCCTCCAAATCCACAAGTGGGGCACCCAAATATGGCTGTTCTCGAGAAGAGGCGTTGAGAAATCGAAAACGTTACCCGAAATCGTTGAAATAGCACGCGGGTTTAGGGCTCACAGCTGCATAGTCGACAGTGAAGTCGTAGCCATCAACAACGAAGGGCAGTTCTTACCCTTTCAAGTTCTGCTGGAAAGAACCGTTCCCCGCAAGCTTTCGCCGGAACAGCTCAAAGAAAGGATGCGGAAGGTAAAGATAACCGTTCGCGCCTTCGACATACTCTACGTGAACGGAAGAGAACTCTTGAACATTCCATTAGCTGAGCGACGTAAATACTTAGTTGAGGTTGTGCCTTCCGAATACTTAATGGAAGGAGTCGAGTGTAGAAGCGAGGTTGAACTGTTAACGTTCTATGAAGAAGCGTTAAGAAAGGGCTTAGAAGGCATCGTGGTAAAAAATCTGAACGCGGTCTACGAGGTTGGGCGTCGAACCTATACTTGGCTTAAACTGAAGCCTGAACGCGACACTATTGACTGCACCATAGTGAAAGCTCTTTACGGAAAGGGAAAACGGGCTGGGCTCTATTCGTCTTTTCTGCTCGCCGTTCGAGACCCGCGGGAAAGACGCCTATACACCATCGGACGCGTTTCCAACCTTCCTGAACAAATAATGGAGGCTCTTCGAAGCATAATTGAGCAGACTAAGACAAGCGAAGACCGTGAAGGCGTGTTCGTCAAGCCTTCTGTTGTTTTGGAAGTAACCTTTCAAGAAATTCAGAAGACAGACGAGTATACTAGCGGATATGCTCTACGCGTGCCTAAGGTTGTTAGGTTCAGAGAGGACAAAAAGGTTGAGGAAATCGATGATGTAAACAAGCTGGCGAAGCTTTATGAGCTGCAATACGAGCGGCACCCGATTAAAGAGCTTCCGTAAGGCTAGTCTTCCCGCCACTTCGCCTTCGCAGCCGTCAGCATAATCGAAACCGCCGTAACCGCTATCAGCAGAGCCCACCGCAAAACAAGAACTTCCATAGGCATCGAAGCTAAACCGGAGTAAGCCCGTATAAGCCCAGCTGAATTCGACGTTGGAAACAGCAGTGAAATCCAGCTGAGGCTGCCTAACATTTCTTCAGGGTAATAAACCGGCGGTAGAAATATCAAGCCTATTCCAAGGATGTTTGAAATGTTGTTTAACGTGTAAGGCGAAGATTTCCGCATGTAGGTGGATATGAAAAAGCCTATAGAACTCATCGAAGCCCAGCATAGGAGCAGAGCAGCTATTAACCATCCGACCGACGAAAGGGTTAATATGCCCATCCCGAAGGCGATTGCCGCGAAAAATATTATTCCGGGCAGTGAAAGTATAAGCGGCGCTATCGCCACGCCTAACGCGTAGGAAAGCGGATGCACCGGCATAGCAACTATCATTTCCCTTATCTTCACGTATCTGTCCCATGTCATGTCTTGTATTCCCGCCGCTATGCCTATGAAGGCTACCATCGAAATCATAGTGCCCACGAGTCCTTGGCCTATCATTCCTTGACTGAAAATAGTGATAAAGAACAGCGGGATTACGCTGATTAGCCCTATGACTAGGAGTATTAGGGGTTGACGTTTAAGGTCGGGAAG
>QMXC01000016.1 GCA_003661945.1 Candidatus Bathyarchaeota archaeon
AGAACCGTGTCTTTAGTCAGCATTTCATACCAGAAGCGCACTTGCTCCGGGTTCAGAAACATGAGTTTTCCGATTTCTATTCGAACTTCTAACACGCGTTTTGCATTGCGCTTTTGAGCTTCACGTAGAACGTTTTCCACGATTTGCGAGGTTATGGTTCCTTCATGCACCGGAACAGAGCTTCCTTTTCAGAGTTTTAACGCGGCTATCACTTGGTCTACGCCTTCGCCGGTTCGGCAGTTTGTCGCAACGGTTACGGCGTTCGGGTTTATCTTCTTCACGTCTTCTCGAAGCTTTTCTACGCTCACACCCATGGCTTCAGCCAAGTCAATTTTGTTTATGACCGCTACGTCGGTATCCATAAAGATAAACGGATGTTTGACAACCATGTAAGGGCCTTCAGTTACGCTTACAACGACTATTCGTTTTTCAGAGCCAAGCGGAAAATCAGCGGGACAGATGAGGTTACCAACGTTTTCTATGAAGAGCAGGTCGATTCCGTTTAGGTCTAAGCGGGAAAGAGCCTTACGCACGAGATTAGCGTCCAAGTGACATTCGTTTCCAGTGTTGATAGCTACTGTTTTTACGCCGTGTCTGCTGATTTTTTCCGCGTCGATCGTTGTGGTTAGGTCTCCTTTAAAAACGGCTATGCGATAGCGCGTCTTTAGCTTCTGCACCAGTTTCTCTATGAGCGAGGTTTTGCCCGCTCCGATGGAGCCCATGACATCTACAGCGGTTACGCCGTGCTTACGCAGAAGCGCGCGGTTTTGTTCCGCTAGTTCCGCGTTCGCCTTTAACAAGCTTTCATCGAGTTCTATGTCGAAGATTTCGCCTTCTTCAGCTTTAACAACGTCTTCAATCTTCATCTTTTTCCACACCAACTATTTCGGCTTCTTCTAAAAGTTCCCTCCACAAGCGTAGGGTTTCTTCTGCCTCCTTTTCGTCGAGGAGCTGAATCGCGTATCCCGCGTGGACTAAGACGTAGTTGCCTTTCTCTACTTTTTCTAGAAGCGCTATGTTCACTTCTCGGAGAACACCGCTTCCGAAGTCCACCTTAGCTGAGTCACCAGCTATTTCTACGACCTTAGCGGGAACAGCTAAACACATTGCTTATCAAAAACATCATTCCAGCCCTATTATAAATGAGTTTCTAGAATCTCCACACATCTTTGAAGGATTTATATCGTCTTTACACGTAAGAGGAGTTTGAGGATGCAGATGCACGACTGGTATAAAAAGATGTTTGAAGGGAAATTCGGGGAATTCTGGCTAAAACAGATAGAAGGATGGGGAGAAACCAGCGAGCTGCAAGCCTCGTTTTTGAGGGAAATTCTCGAGAAAGGATTAACCCTTGACCACTGCTGCGGACCGGGCAGAATTTCCGTTCTTCTCGCGGATTCCATGCCCGTAGTAGGCTTGGACTTAAGCAGATTTTTTCTACAAGCCGCAAAGAAGAAAGCCAAACAAGCAGGCAGAGAAAACTTCTATTTGATACGCGCGGACATGCGTCATCTACCGTTTAAACATGGAGTTTTCGACAACGTTATGAACTTGTGGACAAGCTTCGGCTACTTCTCAGACGAGGAAAACAGAATGGTTATCCGCGAAGTCTCGAGAGTTCTGCAAAGCGGTGGAACCTTCGTTTTAGACATGTTTAATCCCGGCTGGATGGTTAGGAACTTTCGGGAGAGAGACTGGGACGAAAATGGGCAATACTTGACGTTGGAAGAGCGTTCTATCCATTGGAAGGAGAAGAAGCTGAAGACCCGCTGGATAATTATAGACAAGCGGAACGGCGAAATCAACGAGATAACAATAGACCTCAAGCTCTACGATTTGGAAGAGTTGAAGGAATTGCTCGGCGAAGAAAAACTTGAAACCGTCAAAGTTTATGGCTCGTTCAAAAAGGAAGAGTTCAACGAAGCCAAGTCGAACAGAATAATCATCATCAGCCGAAAACAGCAGTAGCTTTCGCTATTCTTCGAACGCGGCTACGACGGCTTGCCCAAACGAAATTCCGCCGTCCCCGGGTGGGACAAGCTGGTGGACAAAAAAGCGGAATCCGGCTTCTTCAACAGTTTTTTTAATCGTTAGGGTTATGTGCTGGTTGTGAGCCACGCCTCCGCTAAAACCTATGTTTTTCACACCTAGCTCTTGAGCTTTCTCTATGGCTAGGAGCGCTAATCCTCGGGCTAAGTAAGACTGGGCAGAGAATGCTAAATCTGCCTTTGAAAATTTTTGTTTGTTCTGGAATACTTGGTTGAGCATTTTCGAAGTGTTGAGGATGTTTCCGGTTATTTCTGGCTCGAGGTTTAGGGCTTCCCTGCCTTGTGCTGCTGTGGCTTCGAGTTTCATGGCTGGTTCACCTTCGTAGGTTCGTTCGCTGCAGATTTCGAGAACTGCGGCTACCGCGTCTAGGACTCTTCCGCAGCTTGAAGTCAAAATTTTCGGACGCACAGCTTCTTTTTGGATTTGCTGCATGAGAAGCGCTATTTCTTTCTCGCCGTGAGGGAATTTGGTTTTTTGAGTTTGCAGCCACGCCTCTACGGCTTCGAAGGAGTTTTCTTTAGCTAGGATGGTTGCAGCCATTCTCAACGGATACCGCGTAGCAAGGTCTCCGCCTATAAGCGGGTGCTGCTCCAAATGGGCTAGACGCTTGAAGCTCCAGCCTTGCTCGTGTTGGGCGAAGATTATTTCGCCTCCCCAGGCGCCTCCGTCTTCGCCGTATCCGTAGCCGTCGCACGTTACGCAAATTATTTCTTGGAGGTTGTGTTCCGCTATTAAAGCCGCTGCGTGAGCATAGTGGTGTTGCACTTGTGTGACTGGAACGTTTAGGGCTTCTCCGAGTTTGTAGGCTAGCCGTGTTGTTGCGAACGCTGGATGCATGTCGCACGCTAAGGCTTCGGTTTTCGCATTTATAAGTTTAGCCAAGTGTTGAACCGCGTCTTCTAGGAAGCATAGTGTTTCGAGGTTTTCCACGTCGCCTATGTGCTGCGTTAGGAAAGCCTTGTTTCCAAGCAGTATGCAGCCGGTAACGTTTAGTTCGCCGCCTAGCCCCACGGCGGTTCTCGCCGCAGATGCTTTTAGACGTATCGGCGCTGGAGCATAGCCACGCGACCTTCTGATTATACTTGGAGTTTCGCCGTGAACACGGACAACGGAGTCATCGCATCTTTGAGCGATTTTACGGTTATGAAACAAGAAGTAGTCTACGAAGGTTCCGAGTTTTTCTAAGGCTTCCTTGTCTTGGTTTATTATTGGCTGGTTCGGCGGGTTCGCACTCGTCATAACGAAGGCTGGCTCGTCAACTTCGTCGAACAGCATGTAATGCAGCCCAGTGTAAGGAAGCATAACTCCAACCGTATGCAACCCCGGAGCGATCAAGTTTGAAAGCGGAAAAGGCTTCTTCTTACGCAACAAAACGATAGGTCGAATATAAGAACGCAGCAGCTCCTCTTCTTTCAGTGTCACCTCTGCAAAAGTTCGAATTGCCTCCATGCTTCGAGCCATTATCGCGAACGGTTTTTGACTTCGATACTTAACTTTCCGCAGCTTTGCAATGGGCTCGGACAGCGTGGTAGCTGTGGCTACGTGGAAGCCGCCGTAACCTTTAATCGCTAGGATGTTTCCTTCGGCAAGAAGTTTTCCAGCCTCTCGAACCGGGTCGCTGCAGCGGATTTTTTCGCCAGTGTTCGTTGTTAGGTAGACTTCTGGTCCGCATTTTGCGCATGCAACTGTTTGAGCGTGAAACCTTCTGTTAGCCGGATCCGTGTACTCTTTTTGGCAGAAGCTGCACATTTGGAAACCGCGCATAGTCGTGTTTTGCCTGTCGTATGGCAGCCGCTCAATTATTGTGAATCTTGGACCGCAGTTTACGCAAGTGATGAAGAAATACGAGTAACGCGGGTTTCGAGGGTCTCGAAGTTCGTTTAAGCATTCGTCGCATATAGCTACGTCCGGTGGGACAACGGAGCCGGAAAGTTCGATTTCCTTCGAACTCTTCAAGATGGAAAAGCTGGAGTAAACGTTTTGTCCGCTTAAACGTTCCACCAGTATTTGGTGAATCTGCGCCAACGGAGGTTTTTCGACCCGTAGCTGCTTCAAGAAACGATTAACGTTTTTTTCCAAGCCTTCAACTAGGATTTCGACCCCTGCGTCTCCGCGGTTGCGCACATACCCCGTTAAATTGTTCTTCACTGCTGTCCGATAGATGAACGGACGAAACCCAACGCCTTGAACAATACCGGTCACCTTGATTTTGACGCGCAATCGAACTCTCTCTTCGAAGTTAAACTTCAAACAGCGGGAATGTAGTTCTGACCAACATCTTCCATATAAACATGTTTTAAGAAGCGTTTAAAAGCAACAGAAAACATAAATGCGAAAGAAAACCGAGACGTGATTCAAAATGGAAAAATGGGAGCTCCTAATAATAGGCGCGGGAGCAGCCGGGTTAACAGCGGGATTATACGGTGCGAGAAGCGGACTGAAGACGCTTATCATCGACGAGAAAATGGCTGGAGGCACCGCGGTCGACGCTCCAGTCATAGAGAACTATCCGGGCTTTACGCGCATAAGTGGACGGGAACTGATGCAAAGAATGGTTGAACATGCTAAAAGGTTTGGTGTGGAAATCCGCGAACTCGAGAAAGCGGAAAAGCTGGAGCTGGACGATGCAAAAAGGGTTATAACAGACAAAAACGTCTACGAAGCTTCCGCGATAGTCATCGCCACGGGAACACGGCATAGAAAGCTAGGTGTACCCGGCGAAGAGGAGTTCAGCGGAAGAGGTGTAAGCTACTGCGCCGTGTGCGACGCGCCTTTCTTCAAAGGAAAAAGAGTACTAGTCATTGGAGGGGGAAACTCCGCTGCGACGACAGCCCTATACCTTTCGGAGCTAGCTTCAACCGTAAAGCTCGCCCACAGAAGAAACCAGTTAAGAGCAGAAGAAGCATTAGTACGCGAACTCCGAAATAAGAAAAACGTAGAAATTCTGTGGAACACCCAAGTCAAGGAAATAAAAGGCGACAACCTTGTCCGGCAAGTTTTGTTACATAACAATAAGACTGGAGAAAACGTTGACTTAGAGGTTGACGGCGTATTCGTTCAAGTCGGCGAAGTTCCAAACAGCGAATTCGCCAGAGAAGCGGGAATAGCAGTGAACGAGGCGGGCTACATAATTGTTGACTTCCGCCAGAGAACAAACAGGGAAGGCGTCTACGCTGCTGGAGACGTTACCGACCGTCCGGTTAAGCAGATAGGCACAGCAGTAGGCGAAGGCATAATCGCAGCTACAGATGCGTACGGCTACATAAGAAGACCGTACTACTACAAAGCGTAATTTTTCGACGTTCTGCGAAACTCTTATACATTTTCAAGTCTTGAAAGAATGTTCTAAAACGCTGCCAAGAACGGGCGCAGTGAACGTCCGGTTCGCTCGCTAGCCGTGAAGGAGAATAAGAAGATGAGTGGAGAAAACACTGTTGCCGTGAAAATAAACCAAGACCTTTGCAGCCGATGCATGATTTGTTATTCCATCTGTCCTTTCGAGGCTATAACATACGAAGAAGAAGGAGAGAATGGCGGAAAACTGGAAATTGACATAGAAAAATGCCAAGTGTGCGGAATATGCTACAGCGCTTGTCCCTCTTTGGCTATCGAAATAGAATATTATGATTGGAAAGCCCTCGTAGAGCTTGTGAAACAGTTAAGAAAGCAGCGTGAAAGCAGCACTTTGGTCTTGATGTGCCGCGGAAACAGCCCGTCGACATGCGAAGTTCAAGACATTTTGCGAAAAGAACGTTTGAACATACAGGATTATATCGCCTTGAGAGTGCCGTGCGCCGGCAGAATTCCAACAGAGTTCGTGTTAGGCGTCCTGAAAAACGGAATAGATACTATTGTTGCCATTCAATGTGAAGAGGATTTCTGCAGATTCAAAGAAGGAAGCCGTATAAACAAGCAGAGATTGCTCCTAACTAGAAAAGTGCTTCGGCAGCTAGGCTTTGCTGAAAACGCGTTACGCCTTCTGCACTATTCGCGGAAAGCTGTTTACGAAACCGAAGACTGCGTTGGATGCGACAAATGCGTGTTTATATGTCCTTACGACGCGATTGAAGCTGAGCCGTTGTCAACGCCGAAGATAATAGAAGAAAAATGCGTTGGATGTGGAGCGTGCATGCTTGTGTGCCCACACCTAGCTATACAGCTTGAAGGATTCGAGTTTAAGAAAGTCTTCAGCCTAATACAGCGGTATGGAAATGCCGCTCGGAAAATGAAGGAAAACGGTGTCTCGCCAACAGTTCTGGTTTTCTGTTGTCAATGGTCGGAATTTTCAGCTCTGGATAATCCGGAAAGCAGCTTGTTCGACCATAAAGCCGTGGCGCTGGAAATTCCATGTTTCAAAGCCCTAGATCCGGCGCATGTGGTTCAAGCGCTTTATTCGGGCTTCGACGGAGTTCTAGCTGTGGTTTGCTCAGAAGAAGACTGCAAGCTTGAAAAGGGAAGAGAGATAGCTGAAAGAAACATGGCGATTCTTAGGTCCACGCTGGAAAAGCTGGGATTAGCGGAGAGGTTTGAGCTTTACACTGTTTCGCCTCGACGAGTCGGGGATTTCAACCGTAAACTTGAAAGCTTTGTCGAGAAAATTGGCAAGCTTCCGCCGTTAGAACTGGAGCTTCCGCTTCAAACGGTGTAGAAGGGTGAAAAAGGCTATGTATAAAATTGTAACAAAGAAGGAATTGGCTCCGAAAATAAAGCTTTTCGAGGTTCACGCTCCGGAAATAGCTAGAAAAGCCAAACCCGGACAGTTCATAATTTTGATGGTTCACGAGAAAGGCGAGAGGATACCGCTAACCATTTCAGACCTCAACCTAGAAAAGGGAACCATCACGTTTGTTTTCAACGAAGTAGGAAAAACCACGTTCGAGCTCGGATTGTTGAAGGAAGGCGACGTCCTACCGCACATCGCTGGTCCCTTGGGGAATCCTTCGGAAATAAAGCGTTTCGGAAAAGTCCTATGCGTCGCCGGAGGAGTAATGATTGCGCCGATGCTTTTCCAAGCCAAAGCCCTACGCGAAGCCGGAAACCACGTAACAATGGTCTTGGGCGTAAGAATAGCCCAACTATTGTTCTTCGAAGACAGAGCGCGAAAAATATGCAACGAGGTTTACATAGCCTCGGACGACGGGTCAATAGGCTATAAAGGATTAGACTTTTTGAAAACTCTCTTAAAGAAGGAAAAATTTGACAGATGCATCGCCATGGGACCCGTTGTTATGCTCAAAACCGTTTCTGAAATAACAAAGCCTTTCGGAATACCCACAGTCGTTACGGTGATGCCAGTCATGGTAGACGGGATGGGAATGTGCGGTGTGTGCCGAGTAACCGTCGCTGGAAAAACACGGTTTGCATGCGTAGACGGACCGGAATTCGACGGACATCAAGTTGACTACGACGAGCTCTTGAAACGGCAGAAAATGTTCGTGAACGAGGAACGGTTTTCCTCAATTCTCTGGGAAATGCTTGGAGGAGGCAAACTGTTTGGCTGAAGAAAAGAAAGCTAAACCAAAGATTCAGAAAGAAGCCGTGCCTATTCCAAAACAGCCACCTGAAGTGCGGAGGAGAAACTTCAACGAAGTAGCGTTAGGCTATACGGAAGAACAAGCCGTAGCCGAAGCCAACCGATGTCTACAATGCAAAAAACCCCAATGCATCCAAGGCTGCCCCGTGGAAGTAGACATTCCAGCCTTCATAAGGCTAATCCGCGAAAGAAAATTCGAGGAAGCCATAAAGAAAGTAAAGGAGAAAAACAGCCTTCCAGCCATATGTGGAAGAGTATGCCCCCAAGAAAACCAGTGCCAAAAGTTCTGTGTTCTAGGAAAGATAGGCGACCCGGTATCGATAGGGCGGCTTGAACGTTTCGTTGCAGACTGGGAACTCAAAAGAGGATTGGAGGCTCCCGAAAAGCCCGCGCCGACAGGCAAGAAGGTAGCGGTCATAGGCGCTGGACCAGCTGGGCTAACTGCAGCGGCAGACCTCGCTAAGCTTGGACACAAAGTCGTAATTTTTGAGGCTCTACACTTGCCCGGCGGAGTTCTAATGTACGGGATTCCAGAGTTTAGGCTTCCGAAACGCATAGTTCAAGCCGAAGTTGACTACGTGAAGAAGCTCGGCGTAGAAATAAGAACTGACTGCCTAATCGGCAGAATCCACACGATCCCAGAGCTGCTAAAAGAAGAAGGATTCGACGCTGTGTTCATCGGAACAGGCGCCGGGCTCCCGAGATTTTTAGGGCTACCCGGCGAAAACCTAGGCGGAATCTATTCGGCTAACGAGTTTTTGATCCGCGTTAACCTAATGAAGTCCTACAACTTTCCACAGTACGACACGCCCATAAGGATTGGAAAGAAAGTAGCGGTCATAGGCGGCGGAAACGTAGCCATGGACTCGGCGCGTTCAGCCCTACGTCTAGGAGCCGAAGAAGTCTACATAATTTATAGGCGTTCACGAAAAGAAATGCCAGCTAGGGCTGAGGAAATAGAAAACGCTGAAGAAGAAGGCGTCATATTCAAGCTTTTGACTAATCCGGTGCGGTTCATAGGAAACGAGCAAGGCTTGCTAAAAGCCATGGAATGCATACGAATGAAGCTAGGTGAACCCGATGAATCCGGAAGGAGAAGACCCATACCCATCGAAGGTTCAGAATTCACGATAGAAGTGGACACCGCAATAATCGCCATTGGAAGGACGCCTAACCCCATAATACAGCGCACAACCGAAGGATTGGAAGTAACACGGTGGGGCACCATAGTCGCAGATGAAAACGGAAAAACAAGCATAGAAGGCGTATACGCAGGTGGAGACATAGTCACAGGCGAAGCAACCGTAATAAGCGCCATGGGAGCAGGAAAAAGGGCGGCGAAGGCCATACATGAGTACTTAATGAACAAGAAATAGCCGCCGAAAACTCTTTTCCATTCGAAACATGTAGTTGGAAAACACAAAGTTTAATTCCCATCGAAAGTTTGAATTCACTTCCCGAGGGGATACTGTTGGTTACATTAGGACTTGATAAAATTTTCAACCCTAAAAGCGTCGCCGTCGTCGGAGCCAGCGATGAGGAAGGCTCCGTAGGATACATGTTGATGAAAAACCTCGCCGGATTCGGCGAAGAAAGAAAAGTTTACCCGGTTAACATTCGAAAAGACGAAGTTCTTGGCTTTAAAGCTTACAAAACTGTTAATGAAATTCCAGAAAACGTTGACCTCGCGGTCATAGCTACTCCGGCGAAAACGGTTCCAGAAGTAGTGAAGCAATGTGGAGAGGCTGGAATAACAGGAATAATAATCGTTTCAGCGGGTTTCAAGGAAATCGGATCGGAGGGCAGAGCTCTCGAACAGAAAATTCTACAGCTAAAGGAAATCTACGGGCTTCGCATAATAGGTCCCAACTGTCTCGGCGTCATCCGTCCAAGTGTCAAGCTAAACGCGACTTTCCTCAACAAAATGCCGAAAGAAGGAAACATTGCGTTCATATCTCAAAGCGGCGCCCTAGGATCAGCAATCATCGACTGGGCAATCCACGAAAACATAGGCTTCAGCAACTTCGTCTCCGTAGGCTCCATGATAGACGTGGACTTCGGAGACCTCATAGACTATTTCGGAACCGACCCTAAAACAAAAAGCATTTTAATGTATGTAGAAGGAATAACCAACGCTAGAAAATTTATGAGCGCAGCGAGACACTTTGCAAGAACAAAACCAATAATCGTCGTAAAAGCCGGAAAATTCAGAGAAAGCGCAAAAGCAGCTGCATCCCACACAGGCTCGCTAACCGGAGAAGACATAGTCTACAACGCAGCCTTCAAACGAGCAGGAATCGTACGCGTCGAAGAAATCGCAGACCTCTTCAACTGCGCTGAAGTTCTAGGAATGCAGCCAATTCCGAAAGGACCCAACGTCGCTATAATCACCAACGCAGGCGGACCCGGCATAATGGCTGTAGACGCCTTAATAAGCCACGGAGGAAAATTGGCAAAGCTTGCTCCAAAAACAATGAGTAAGCTCAATGGTGTTTTACCGCCTTACTGGAGCCGGGGAAACCCCGTTGACATTCTTGGAGACGCTAAGGCGGACAGATACGAAGCCGCCATCAAAACTTGTTTAGAGGATGAAAACGTTGACGGCGTGCTGATAATATATACGCATCAAGGCGTAACTGACCCCGTTGAAGTCGCTAAAACCATCGTGAAAATATGCAAACATTCATACAAGACTGTTCTAACGTCGTTTATGGGTCAAACAGACGTTGAAGCTGCGAATAAACTCTTAAATGAAAATGGCATTCCCACATATTCCACGCCGGAACAAGCAGCTAGAACATACATGTACATGTATCAGTACAAGCGCAACCTCGAACTTCTTTATGAAACCCCTGAAGAGCTGCCAGTTGACACGGTTCCGCCGAAACGTCCGATAACTGTTATGATAAGAAACGCAGCGAAAGAAAACCGTGAGATACTAACGGAGCCAGAAGCGAAAAAGCTTTTGAATTACTATAACATTCCAGTGGTCAAAACGTTTATAGCGAAAACAGCTGATGAAGCCGCGGCGTGTGCATCGCAGATAGGCTACCCAGTAGTATTAAAGATTTTGTCACCCCAAATCGTCCATAAAAGCGACGTAGGGGGAGTTATGCTCAACCTTAACTCCGAAGCCGAAGTTAAGGAAGCCTTTGAAACCGTCATCCGACGAGCCAGAGAACACAAGCCAGAAGCAGAAATACAAGGAG
>QMXC01000017.1 GCA_003661945.1 Candidatus Bathyarchaeota archaeon
ATCACAGCCACAGAAGTGTTAACGCTTGACCCGAAAACAAAGGAAATACTAACCAGAGAAGTATTCCGCTGGAAACCTAGAAAAGACGAATTCAAAAAGCTCAACCCAAGCTATGTCCTCCAAAGAAACATGGAGAAACTAAACCTAACAGAAGATGAACTCAAAAAGGAACTGCGGAAAAGAAGGATAGTTCTGGAATGGATGGTGAAAAGCAACATCCGCCATTACACCGAAGTCGCAAAAGTCATCCGTGAATATTATGCTGACCCAGAACGCGTGTACAGGAAAGCTTGGATGAACCTTAAATGAAAAAGGAAAGAAGACAACGGAAAATTCGCGATAAAATGACGCAGATAGCTAGCCAAGTTGCTTCACCTTTCCGGGTGATGATAGGTCACGGTGCCCAACGAAAAGAGGATAAAGAAAAAGCGAAATCGAATTCGTGGATGTTCGCTTACAGGCTTCTCGGAGAGAGACTCACGTTCTTTCTTCCGCTGTTCAAGGATTTAGACAACAATATGCGGAAGGCGAAAATGCGGATAAGCTTCAAAGCTTATGTGAGCTTAACGGTTCTGGTCACATCTGTAGTGTTTGCCTCTGCGCTTCTAACAACTTTCTTGCTTACGCTTCTAGTTTTTAGGCTTTCGCCTGTGATTTCAGTCATGCTTAGTGTAGGCATAAGCCTCTTCGCCTCAGCTGCAACTACCATAGGGTTCTATGCCTATCCAGTTTACCGAGCTGACGCTTTGAAAAGGAAGCTCGACGATGAATTGCCGTTTACAACGGGCTACATGGCTATCCTAGCAGCTACCGGAGTTCAACCAGACAGAATCTTCTACGCTTTGGCAGAATTAAAAACCTCGTTAGCTACTTCGATTGAGGCAAAAGAAATAGTTAGAAACATAAAGCTTTTCGGCTTCGATATGATATCTGCATTAGAAGAAGCATCGGAGAATACGCCTTCAAAACACTTTAAGGAACTTCTCGAAGGATTCATTTCAACAGTCCATTCCGGCGGCAACCTAGCGGGATATCTCCGTGAAAAATCCCGACAATATATGAGGCTTAAACGAATCAAACTGCGAAAGTTTTCAAACACGTTGTCCATGCTCTCCGAATTCTACGTAACCATGCTGATAGTTGGACCACTCCTATTCATAATTATGTTTTCCGTAATGGCGATGCTCGGCGGCAGCGACTTCGGACTTCTAAATCCGGCATTAATGCTAAACATCATAACCTACATCGCTATCCCTACGGGTTCGCTGGTGTTCCTCATAATACTAGACGCCATATCGCCAAAGTGGTAGAAAATGCTGAAAATAAGCAGAAAACAGAAGAAAATCGTTGAAACCGTTTCCGTTCTGGTAGGAATAGCCATAATTCTCGGTTCATGCCTCGTGTTTTGGGGTCATCCCTTCCTAGAGGACATCGTGGTTCTCACGTTCGCCTCGGTAATGATACCAATAATCATCGTGGAATACTTGGATTACAGATGGAGAAAAGCCGTAGACCAACACTTGCCAGACTTGTTCCGAAGCATAGTTCAAGCCCAACAGACCGGGATGACGTTGCCGCAAGCCATAGAGGAAGCTGCTAAGCGGAATTATGGACCGTTAACAGTTGAGCTTCAGAAAATGAACGCTCAGATTTCATGGGGCATATCCTTCGAAGAAGCGTTACGTTCGCTGGGTAGAAGAGTTAACACAGTTTTGATGCAGCGAACTGTTCCGCTAATCATCGAGGCAAGCCGCTCCGGTGGAAAAGTGGAAAAAGTTTTCGACCCTATGGGCAAGTTTATTCAAACAACCCTATTGCTGGAAAAAGAGAGAAAAACGCAGGCACGCCCCTACTTGGCGATAATCTACGTGGCTTTCTACGTTTTCCTCTTCACAGTAGTACTGCTTTTCAACTCCTTTTTCGTTCAAGCAAGCGAACTTCCACCTGCAATGGGTATGGTAACGCTGACACCGGAAGAAGCAAAAAGGGTGTTTTTCCACATGACAGCTATTCAAGCCTTCTTCGGCGGACTAATAGCTGGAAAGATGGGTGAAGGAAGCGTAAAGGCTGGGCTGAAACACTGCGTGGTTCTTTTGATAACGGGGTATATCGCCCTGAAAATGTTTCTGGTATAGGAGGAAGCGGAAATGAAGCTAAAAGCTTTTTTGAGGTTTTTCCGGGATAAACGGGCTGTAACGCCTGTTTTAAGCAACGTTTTGCTTATGGTCATCGCCGTTGGAGCCATGTCTGTAGCTGCTACAGCAGCTTACCTAATAAGCAACAATCTTCACGACACTATGGGCGAACGGCTAATAATAGAGGACTTATGGTTTAAACCAAGCGGAGAAATCAGCGTCTACCTTAGAAATACGGGTAAAGTTGACTTGGAAATTTCAGCGGTCTATGTTAACCACACTTTAGCCTCTTTCACTGAACTGGAACTACCTATAGGCAAAGGAGGATGGTTGAACATAACGTATAGCTGGACAGCGAACGCGTTGTATCACATAGACATAGTTAGTAGGAGGGGAACCCATGTTGGAGGGTATTACAAGGCTCCTTCATAGGTTTAGACGTGACAAAAGAGCGGTAAGCAACGTGCTCGTCGTAGTGCTAAGCCTAGCCATACTCGTCGTAATCGTCTCCAGAGTGGTGCTGTGGAGCTACGAAATGAACAGACTTGACTGGGAAACAATGCAGGAACAAATCGAAATCTCAAACGTAACCAAAGCCACTCCCGAAGGATGGTACAACGCCGAATGGAACTATCGAGCGCCAATAGTTATCGACAACACCTTGAACAGGAACCACTTAACGGATTTTCAAGTGTTGGTGGAAATGGACACGGCTTCGCTTATCACCTCGGGAAAGATGAGGGAAAACTGCGAAGACATAAGGTTCACCGACTCCGACGGCGTCACATTGATTAGCTACTGGATCGAGTCAGGCGTTAACTCCTCTAACACCCGAATATGGGTTAAGGTTCCCTCGATTCCAGCTAAGTCAAGGAAGACGATTTACGTATATTATGGAAACCCGGATGCTGCAAGTGAAAGTGACATGACGGAGGTTCTTGAGGAAAAGTACACGAAAATCGACGTACGATACAAATGGACTGCTAGAGTTTCAACCGTGGACGTGGCTAACGGGGATGACCGGGGGTCATGGCAGAACATTCCTTTCAGCTTTCCGTTTTGGAGAGAAATGAAGAACAGAATATATCTCTGTTCGAACGGCTTCGGACTGTTCGACCCGACTTCGCCGACGAACGACTATTCAAACAGCCTAAGCGAGTTGAGAAATAGGTGGATGATTGCGCCGTTTTGGGACGATTTAAGAACCGACGTGGCAGGGGGAATCGTTTCGAAGCCAGGCGTATACGTTGATTCTTATTCTGACCATTTTGTGGTTACGTGGGAAGTAACGAGATACGGTGATTGGAGAGATTCGATCAAGTTTCAGGCGATACTTTACAGAAACGGTGATGTGAGAATTAACATAGATGGCGCAACAAATTTCAATGATTTTTCTCCGACTTTGGGCATATCGAAAGGAGACAACGTTAACTATTGGGACATAACTTCGGAAAGAAAAACCTATAAGTCATGGCTTTTCACGCTTCGTAAATATACTTATCCGGAGCCCAAGGTTTCAATTGGCGAAGAAGAAGTTTTAGACGCTGGTGTTCTCTTCGAATTCAGAAACACGGGTTCTTTGACTCTGCAGATAGTTTCGTTATGGATAAACAATTCAACGCGTCATGAACGGTATGATGTGAGCTTGTTCATCAACTCCGGGGAGAAAATATCCTATGTTCGAAGCGACATAGATTTGCCCGATAAGCCTTACACAGTGAAAGCTGTGACTGAAAGAGGAAATATAGCTGTGTATTCTGAAAACTGAAAGAAGCAGCGTGAAAAGGCTTCGGCGACCGTTTTTATTGGTTCTTGGAGGTTCCACTGTTGAAAGATTCTTCGAGTGCTTTTATCGCTTGTTTCTGGCTTTTCGCTTCTATAAGGATAATGTTGTAGGAGACCGCCATTTTCTTACCTTTCTCGTTCATTTTTGGAACAGCGATTAGGTAAGATTTGTCAGGCGTCACGTCGTATATTTTGGCGAACATAGCGATTACAGGCTGTTCCGAAACTTCGTCTTCTCGTGTTGTGGCTATGTCGATGACGCTTACTTCACGTCTTGTCTCGCCTTTAAAAGCAACTATGTTGAAAACATGTTCGGCTCCAGACCTTCCCTTCAAGACTCCGGGACTCTCTACTTTCAGACCTTTAGATTTTAGGAGCCTTATTATTGGAGCTACGAAAACCCAGTCGAGAGAGGCTTCTTTTCGCGCTTCTTCGGTTAGACGGTAGGCATAAACATCCTTGTAGTCAGCGTCTTCAAACATGAAGGTTAAGTGGCATTCACGGCAAAAATGTGTCGGAACGGGAATGTCGAAGCTTTTGCGGCAGTCGTTACACATACACCAGACTCCAGCTTTGCGGTAGTCCACGTCAGGCTTCACGAGTTCTTCGCCGCACCTCGGGCATACAAGCTTGTCGCCTTTTTTGAAGTCTTTTTCCATGCCTATGTAGCCGCATCGAATATGCTCCATGAGAGAGCTCTTTTCAATATTAAAAGACCGGCAGAAAGGACAGCAATACCGCATTGAAATGTTCGCCGAGCCACATTTCGGACAGTATATTATCTTGTCGTAGAGTTCCCTTTCAAGAATACCCGCTGTGTGCAATTCGTTTAAAAATGTCTCCGCGTTCGAAGATTCGTCGAGAATTGATTCTAGAAGTGGATAGTGATATCCTATTTTCGGGTCATACTCGGGCTCAAGTCTCTCGATTTCCCCGCTGAGAAATTTGCTTAGAAAAATTTGAACCGCGCTTTTCTTGAAGAGCTCGGCGCGTTTTTCGTGAGGTTTCTTTGACATGCGTATTCCCAGAGTCTCCAATTCAACTTAGACGGTAAATTTGGGTAATATTAACATACTCAAGACTGTTAAGATTTTCGTATGTCACTTCGACTAGTAAGGTTTTTAAAACTTTGCATCTCGTTTTACTTGGGGACAGTGCAAGCTGATGAAGCAAGGGTCTAAACGTGTGGTTAGGTGTCCAAAATGCGGTTTCGCCTTTGACGTAAGCTACGGCAGAGTTTTTGCCTGTTCCGGATGTCCATCTGCGGTTCACTGCGAATACGCCAAATGCCCGAAATGTGGAAACGAGTTTCCCATACAACCAACGCCCACAAGAAAGTAAATCATAATTTTCGCGCAACGCTCAACACCTTTACATTAAATTTTCTTTTTAATTTCGAACCGGCAAACCTTGTCGCCTGCTGCTATGCATTTAGTTTCGATGGCTTCTACGGGTTTGTCGAAAAGCTGGCTCATGTATCCGGCGAAGAAGCCGCGGGTCCAGTGGCATGCCTTTCGGTTGGCGTTTTTCTTTAAAACAGCCTCGAAACATCCTTTCATTTCAACTTTGGCGAAGCATCGTTTTGGGTTGATTTTCCGCGATACAATAACGCCCCAGCCTATGGCTTTTGTGGCTTGTGCAAGCATCGTGGCTAACGTTTCGATTTCAGCTGAAACTTTTTTGGACAGAACTTCAGCGATGTATTTGCCGCTTTTTTTACCAGCGTTGTAGAATACAGCTTCGAACCCGGATGGGGTTAGGATGTTTTCGATTTCTTCCCAGAGGCTGCTGAAAAGCTCGATGGGCATCACTATGGCTCGAGAGTTTCCATGCAGAATAGGAAAGTGCATGGCGTCGTATAGCACTGGCGCGGGCTTTTCAATTTTCACTTCTGATACAACGTCTAAACGCTTTAACTCCTTTTCCAGCTGCTTAACACCTTTAGATGCTTTTGAGACTTCTATGAAAGCTGTCCAGTACCCTTTTCCTTCGTGTTCAACTGCGTCAAAAAGGACGCTTGTTCGTATGTCTACATGCGCGTTTGCCAATACTTGGGCGACTTTGGCTACCGCGCCTTGGACATTTTTGAGTAGGACGCGGATTTCATAAACTTCTTCGTTCGGCTTCGATTCTATCAAAGTGAAGGCACGTTTAGGATGGAAATAGGACAAACGAATCATCTCGTTACGGGTAATCATCTGAATGTACGAGTTACATAAAGAATTTAGGAAGAGATAATCTGAAGTTTCGATACTGTTTCTTATTTATATGGGAAGATTCATATTTCTCTAACGCGTTTTAGACTATGCAAGAGAAAATAGGGTGGAAACGGTTGGTTAGCGAAAAACGCTGGAAGCCTTTGGTTCTGAAATGGAGAACCCTAACAGAGCTTTTAACGCTGATAACATTCTTCATAGCCGCTGTCTTGGTGGAATACGCCATAGTGCAATACGCGTTCTCGTTGGGAGTAGTGGAAAGAAACATACTTTCCTACGCCTTAACTTTTCCGGGGACGGACTGGACTTTCACCATAACGATTAGCCCGCTATTCCACTTGGTTCCTTTAGGGGCAATAATCTGCCTAGTCTCAAGCTGGACCTATCTGACTCGATGCACAGCTGTGGCTCCACGGAAAACAGAAACGAGGCAAAGAAGACCTCAACATACGCGATATAGGGAAAAGAGGGGTTGGCTGAAGCCTTTGAGGAAGTTTGGTAGGAAGCTGAGTTATGGCTTCGCAAAGTTGTGGACCCGGGCGAAAACGAGGCTTCTGAAAACCCGTGGAGTCTCTTACTTGTGGCACAAAATCTCCTTTGCAAGAGCAGCGATAAAAAGCGCTTTCATTGTATTCGTTGTCTTCGCAGCCTTTGTTTTTGCAGCTTTGTTCATGGCTTTCCCGTTTCTCTTGCCGAAGTGGATGATGACTCTTTACATGGGTAACCCGTCCTTCTACGGATTCGTGAGAGGGACTATGAGCTGGGCGCAAGGCATCGCGTGCGCTGTGCCTCCTTTGGGATGGATTGCTTCGGGAGTAAATGGTGCGCTAAGAGCAGTTGCACCGGGTTTCCGATACGTCGTAGAGGGATTAGGCTCGGCTGTTGCGCCATTGGTGGCGTTAGATGCTACGGGAAAATATGTTTTTCTTCAGAATTTCGCCGCTTGGGTGTGCTGTCTCGCTTCGCTCGCTTATGGGCAATATGTGAGGAAATATTATCGCCGCCGAAGATTCTATTAGGCGAAAAGAGTAAGAGCGGAAAATTATGGTGCGATGGAATAAGCCTCGGTTTGGACCCGCCGGGATTCCCTTAGGGTTCAAACGGTTAAAGCGAAAAGTTTTCGACGTGCCTGAATACCTGCACGAGGAAGGACTGACAGCCTTTGAATATCAAGCGGTTCGTTGGGGGGCTAAACCGCAGATAAGCCGAGAAGAAGCGGAAAAACTGGGCGCGAACTGCGAGAAATTCGACGTTCTCCTTTCGGTTCACGGCTCCTATTTCATAAACTTCTGCGGAAAAGAAGAAACCGTCGAAGCAAGCAGAAACCGTCTGATAGCTTGTGCAACAGCAGCCTCATGGATGGGAGCCCATATAGTGGTGTTTCACCCCGGATTCTACGGGAAACATTCGAAGAAGGAAGCATTCGATAGCTGTGTGAAAGCGTTAAGCCAAGTCGTAGAAGAAATGAAAGCACGCGGGATAAGCGCCGTGAAGCTTGGACCCGAGACCACGGGTAAGCTTTCACAGTTTGGAAGCCTCCAAGAAATTTTAGAACTATGCGAAAAGGTTGAACAAACAGCTCCGGTGATTGATTGGGCGCATCTGCATGCACGAGAGTTTGGGAAGTTCAAAACTTTAGAAGATTTTCGGAACGTCTTGGACGAGATCGAAAGGCGTCTGGGAAAAGAAGCACTAGAGCATTTGCATTGCCATTTTACCAAGATTGAATACACGGAAAAAGGCGAAAAACGGCATCATACAATGGATGAGACGGAATTTGGACCTGATTTTAGGCTTTTGGCAAAGGCGATAGCGGAATATGATTTGAAGCCGGTCATCATCAGCGAAAGCCCCGTTCTAGATGTGGACGCGGTCAAGATGCGAGATATACTAATGAACGAGTTAAAAGCGAAAAGAGCCGTTTAGCCTTTCCATTTTCTTCGGTTGCTCTTTATTGATTGTGCGATAGGTTTTTTTATCGTTGTTGACTGTCTCTACGCGGGTGTTCAAGCGTTTGGTTCGGCTTAAAGGGTTCGAAAAACTGACTTCAATCGAAGAGGCTAAACGAATTTTCTTCGAAAAGCTCCAGCTTAAAAAACTGGATGTAACGGAAGTTTCGTTGGAAAACGCTTTGAACCGAGTTTTAGCCGAAGACGTAGTTTCAGAGAAGGATTTGCCTCCGTTTAACCGTTCCGCGGTGGACGGGTATGCAGTAAAAGCCAAAGACACGTTCGGAGCTTCGCAGCTAAGCCCTAAAACCTTGAAAATCGTTGAAGACAGCCTTGTAGGCGAAAAACAGGCGGTGGAGATATGGACGGGTAACCCTGTTCCGGAAGGGGCAGACGCTGTAGTAATGCTCGAACATACACGAAAAAAGAACAGAGACACATTGGAGGTTTTGAAGCCCGTTGCGCCCGGAGAAAACGTTTCCAGACGAGGCGAAGATGTTCGAAGAGGAGAAGTTGTGGTTAAGGCTGGAACCCGTCTGAAGCCGCAGCACCTCGGCATATTAGCGGCACTTGGATTCACGGCTGTAAAGGTTTTTAGAAAACCGAAGGTTGCTGTTCTAGCCACGGGGAACGAGCTTGTTGAACCTGGAGAAAAGCCGAGCCCACATCAGATAGTTGAAGTTAATAGACTTATTATTTCCGGGCTTTGCCAACAGCTCGGATGCGAAACCGTTGATTTAGGAATAGCACGGGACAACGTAGACGAAATCGCTTCGAAAATCTCGAAGGGCATAGAAGCCGCGGACGTGGTCGTCACTACGGGTGGCACAAGCGTTGGGGCTAAGGATTTGGTTCCCGAAGCCGTGAACCGTTTAGGCGCACCTGGCATAGTTGTGCATGGCATAGCTATGCGTCCAGCCATGCCTACTGCTTTAGGCGTGGTTCGCGGTAAACCGGTAATTGTGCTGTCCGGAAACCCGGTTGCAGCTATGATAGGATTCGAAGTTTTCGGAAAACCGCTTATACTCAAAATGCTCAACACAGCAACGCCTGAAGCCTTCTTTGTGAAAGCAAAGTTAACCCGCAGAGCCTCCAGCGTCCTTGGAAGAAAAAGCTTTTTACGGGTTTACGTTTACATGGAAAACGGAGAATTTTACGCTTCACCAGTCCGCCTCATGGGTTCAGGTATAATTTCGACCATGACGAAAGCCAACGGCTACGTTGTGATACCCGAAGACAGAGGGGGACTAGAAAAAGACGAAACCGTGCTCGTTCACATGTTTGACTTTATAGGTGAAAAAGGAAATGTTTAGGAAGCTCCTTTCCCTCGACGAAGCAAAAGAAAAGATAAGCAGGCGTTTTAAGCCTAAACCGCTCGGCGTGGAACAAATCCCTCTTTTGGATGCGAATCGAAGGGTATTAGCCGAACAGATAGTTTCGCCTATAGATGTGCCGCCCTTCAACCGTTCAACCGTGGACGGATACGCCGTAAAGGCGGAAGACACTTTCGGCGCTGATGAAGCTAACCCTGCTAGGCTGCGTTTACGAGGCGCCATAAACGTAGGTGAACTGCCAAACATCAAATTAGAGAAGGGTGAAACAGCGGAAATAGCCACTGGGGCGCCTCTTCCGAAAGGAGCGGACGCTGTGGTGATGATGGAAAACACGGAAAAACAGGGCGGAACCGTACTCGTTTATAGAAGCGTTGTGGAAAACGAGAATGTTATGAAAGCTGGAGCAGACATCAAGAAAGACGAAGTCGTGTTCACGCCGGGAAAACGTTTAACGTGGAAAGACATAGGCGTAATAGCTGCTTTAGGCGTAAAAACAGTTAAGGTTTACAGAAAACCCCGAGTCGCCGTAATTTCAACCGGAACAGAAATAGTAGCTCCGGGAAACAGGCTTCCACCCGGAAAAATCTATGACATAAACGGCTACACGCTCAGCGCGTCTGTAGCCGAATGCGGAGCTACACCCTTGAACATGGGCGTTGTCTCCGATGATTATCAACAACTAAGCGAGACACTTCGAGAAGCACTAGAAACAACGGATGCAGTCATCACTTCTGGGGGAGTATCTGTCGGACCGAGGGACTTTATCCCGAGGATTCTGGAATCCTTAGGCGGCCACGAGCTTGTTGTTCATGGAATCGCGATTAAGCCTGGAAAGCCTACAACCGTGGCGTTGATAAATGGAAAACCGGTTTTTGCTCTGCCTGGACACCCCACGTCGGCGTTGCTAACATTTCATTTGCTGGTTCGCCCGTTTTTAGCTAAGCTCTCTGGAATTTCCGGTGTGGAGAAAACATTTAAAACCGTTAAGGCGTGTGTAGGCGTACGGATGTTTCCAGCTAAGGGAAGACGCACGTTTGTGACGGTGAAGCTTGTTCGAGAAGCTGATGGAAGGAATGTTGCTTATCCGGCGACTACGGGTGAGTCGGGAGCCATAACCACGTTGGCGAAGGCGGATGGATTCATTGAGATTCCGGAAAACCAGCAGTTCATCGACGCTGGAGAAGAAGCTACGGTTCACTTATTCGAGGTTTGACGAAGGCTTAGTATTCGAGCATTTTCCGTCGAGCCATAACGTAGATGGAGAAGAACCAGACCAGCGCCACGTAAACGATTAAGGC
>QMXC01000018.1 GCA_003661945.1 Candidatus Bathyarchaeota archaeon
ATTCAAAACCGCTTAATAGAACTCGCTGAAACCAGAAGGAAATGGGGAATCCCAACAAAAATCTACCGGATAACGCCGAAAGGCGAACAGCTTCTCGAAGTGTTCAAGGACGAGGTTCAAAAGATAATGTTCCATACGTGAAATATGTGGTGAACAAGCAATTTTGAGTTTTAACCCACTCGAAGCTCATGTTTAAACGGTGTTTCCTTTGCCTTGGGAGCAAACCGATGCTTACATAAGAAGCGGACACAAAAGCGTAGAGGAATTCGACCCTGAGTCCATTCGGACGATTTGGATAAGCCGTAAACGTGGAATCAAAGCCATAATCGGCAAACGCCGAGGCGAAACAGACGGGGAAATGGAAATAATAAGCTACCTGTTCGCTCTGGAAAAAGGCTGGACACTGGAAAAAGCCAAGAAATGGTTCGAAGCCCACGTTTCCGACGTTGACGCAGTGTCAAAAGAGCATTTCTACTGTTTGATGCCCATACTCGAACGGATGATGGAAAAGCCCCTACGCATAAGGGGCGTAGCCCTAACCGCTGGAATAAGCCGTAACTTGAACATATACCTTGAAAAGGAACTCGAAGATTTCGCTGAAAAACTCGTTGGTGCGCCGGTGTATCTGGAACACGTTTCGGCTCTAAACGCCATCGGGAAAGTGGTGAACGCAGAGTGGAACCGCGAAGCACGGGCAGTCTTCTACGAGGCTGAAATCTACGACGAAGAAGTTGCTGACAAAATCCGTAAAGGGCTGATTAGGCATGTCAGCGTAGCCGCAGACTACCAACGAGTCGACAGAATCAACGGCAAAATCCCGCACGGACTGCACAACGCGGAGCTAAGCCTCGTAGCAGTTCCAGGAATTCCCTCAACAAGCATCCAGATAGTGGAAAAGCTTGATTCTGAAAGCAACCTTCGGATAGGGGAAATTCAAAAAGCCCTTCAATCCTTGGCGAAGCGGGTCAAAGTCTTAGAAGCTGAAAACAAACGTGTGATTGAAAAGACCCGTGAAAAAAGTGTCAGAGCGGTTGTGGCTCCCGAGGCTCTGGAAGCAGCTTCAGTCTCGGTGGACCTGTCAAAGGTTTCCCTTCGAGACGTGATGAAAAATCTGCGTTAGAACTGGAAGAGAGGAGAAAACTAGTTGTCAACGGATAAGTGGAGCTATGAGGAAGGATTCATAAGCGAAGGCGAAATCGTATCGTTGTTTAAAGCCACGGCGGACATAACTCGAGGAACCTTCGTGCGTTTAACGGGAGACCTCGAAGTCCAGCCAGCAACTGCAAACAGCGACCCCATAGGAGTAGCGTTAAAAGACGTTTCAAACGGCGAAACCGTGCCCGTATGCCTCCACGGCGTTTGCAAAGTCAAAACAGGCGGAGCCATCACGCTTGGGAAAGCCGTGAAAAGCGATGACTCGGCTCGAGCGGTTGAACTGTCAGACCAGCAGGTTGACGAAGGCGGCTCTTCAACATACCCCATTTACTACGCGCGGAAGGCTGGAATTGCTCTGCAGTCAGCAACCGGGGAAAACCAATGGATTCTCGTTTTCGTATGTAAATAGGAGGAGAAAGCAGATATGCGTAAAACTGACCTCGCTATAAGAAGGCTGGAAGAGAAGCTTCAGACGAGTCTGAACGGAAAACCCTTAACCGTTATGCAGAACGAAATTCGCCGAAAGCTCGGTGAAGCCTTAAAAGACAGTCGACTCCAAGAAATTCTGTTTTCCGACTCAAGCCAAGTTGCAGCCAAAGTGTTGGACACTGTTTGGGAAGCAGCTAAACCAAACCTGATCGGAAGACAGCTCGCCGTAGTAATCGCGCAAGACGCGCCTATAATAAAGATTCCGCGGGCAAAGCTGACACGAGCCTACGAGGTAGCTGAAGGCGCCGAAATCCCTATCGACACGCAGGAATATGACAATATCACCTTGACTCCTAAAAAATACGGCGTAAGACCCGTGATAAGCAGAGAAATGGTTGAAGACGCTTCTTGGGACGTGATTGAATATCAGCTCGCTGAAGCTGGACGTGCTATGGCAGACGTAGAAACTGAAAAGATAATCTCACAGATGATAGCTGACGCTGGAAACAGCGTAACCGCGGAGAACGCTGGAACCCTCGCCTACGGCGACGTCGTGAACATTCTGAAAGAAATCTTAATCGACGGCTATCAGCCCGACGTCTTAGCGGTTCACCCAAGCGAGTTAGCCGACTTGCTCAAGGACACGGCGATACAAAAAGCCGTGGAATGGGGCGGTGAACCCGTCGCTCCAACAGGAAAAGTCGCAACGCTTCTTGGAATGCGCGTGCTTGTCTCAACCAAGGTGCCCAGCGGAACCGCTTTGGCTGTGGACAGCAAACACGCTGGCGTTCTCTTCATTCGGCGAGACATCACCGCCGAAGACTACGAAGACCCTGTTAAGGATTTAGCTGGCATAGCCGTAACCGCCAGATGGGCATACGCCACGCTACGAGCCGAAGCCATAGGGAAAATCGTGAACTGCTAAGCTCTTCCACTCCACCCCTTTTTTCGTTTACCCCTTTTCTCTGGGCAAGGAGAAACCGTGAATGGCGTTCGAAAGAAAGTTCCAGCTCGTAAAGGCTGTTCTACTCAAGCTCGAAAAGAAGCCTATGCGGTGGACTCCGCTTCTAAAAGCCATGATACAAGAATGTGGAAGCCCGCCGAGGCTCTACTATACGCTTAAGTTTCTGGAGAAAAACGGGTTCGCAGAGAAAATCTTGATAAAAGATAAGCCGCACTGGAACATCACGCCTAAAGGACGTGAGCTTTTGAAAGCTCTACTTTTTGATGCTAAAAATTAATTAGGCTTCCGCGCTTCTGTTCTTCAAGCTCGCTGTTTCCCCCTCCGAGGGTTAGCCTTTGAAAACGTTTAAACGCAGAAGCCTAGGCAACGTGTTTCCTTTCCTCACGTTAGAGAGGGATTTTAAGCTGATCTTCTTAGCCAACCTAGTGGGCTCCTTCGGAGACGGGTTATACGCTTATCTTCTACCCATTTATGTAACCGAAACCTTGAAGGCAACATCGGTTGAGCTTGGAGTTCTCTTCGCGGTTCAACTTGTCGTAGCCGCGTTTACGCTTATTCTAGGCGGAACCCTAGCCGACAAATACGACCGCAAAAAAGTGCTTATCTTAGGGTGGCTGTTGTGGCTTCCAGCCCCGCTGATATTCGCCGAAGCGAAAAACTGGGCGGCGATGATTCCGGGCATGGTTCTGTACGGCTTCTGGTTTGGAAGCCCAACGATGACCGCCTATGTTACGAGCCGAGCGGACAAGGAAACGCTTACCTTAACCTTTGCAACTCTTTCAACGGCTTGGTCTTTTGGCTACATTTTCTCTCCAACCATAGGCGGCTATCTCTCCTCAACCTTCGGAATGACGTACGTTTTCTACCTAGCTTTCGTTTTCTACTGCCTCGCCGCTTTCACCTTGGTGTTTCTGTCGAGCCAGTATCCTCCGAAGGACTCGCGGTTAGACTCCAGCGGTGAATGGCGAACTTTGCTTTCGAAAAGAGTTTTACTCTGGTCCCTCTTCTTCGCGTTGTTTGTATTCGTGGTGTTGTTGTGCCGAGGCTTCATTACGCCATTCCTCGGCGAAGTCTACGGTTTAAACAATTTTGAGATAGGTACACTAGGCTCGGTTGCTTTTTTCGGTTCAGCGGTCTTAGCCCTTGTTCTGGGCAAAATCGGTGACAAATGGAAGAAGACGGACGCAATAGCCGTCTGCATGCTCTTCTTCGCCGTTTCCATTATCCTTTTAACTTTCTCTCGAAACATGGCTGTTCTAGCCGTTTCGCACTTTTTTGTTGGCGCCTCATACACGGTTTGGTCTCTGCTCAGCGCCGTTGTCGGCCCGTTAGCGCCGAAATCCGCTCAGGCAAGATGGGTTTCTATCCCGCAGTCCATAAGCATATTGGCCGCTTTTTTCGCGCCTTATGTTGGAGGCTGGCTCTACAGCTTCTCACCATTCTACCCCTTCTTCACAAGCCTTGCGCTAACACCGTTGATAATCCTCTCGGCTCTAACCATAATGTCCCAATATACATAATTTAGAAGCGGAAAATCCTATTTCGAAAACAGAATTAAGCGTTTTTTAAGCTCTTTTCCTTAAAAACTCCTTAAATATTCCTTTTTACATTAAAATGTTCCTAGAAAAGGCGGGTTTGACGGGAAAATGGCGAAGGTCACAGCGGAATCCGTTCGAGACCGGTTGAACCTAACCGCGGCGGACATACCCGACGCGGTTCTAGAAGGGATGATTAGCGACGCTGCAGCTGCTCTGGGGCTTGAGCTGGGATACGAAATACACGTGGACAACTGCGGAGAGGCCGAGGCGGCTGCCGTGAAGAACCTAGCCGCTATATACGCGCTTTGCCACCTGTCCGGTGGCTCGGCTGCGGGCTTAAACTTCAACCTCGGCGACCTGCGCGTAGAAGCTGTGGAAAAGGCGCCGAGCTTGGAGATTCTCTACCGCGAACTTGAACGCTTGATAGAGCGACTTCGAAAATCTTACATGGGGATGGTTTAGACGAGCGTGCTAAATGACTATTTAGACTTTGTCTTGGAGAACGCGCCCTACTTCTACTACTTGCCTAGCGAAGGCACGGTGGACATGGAATGGGGACGTGGCCCAGCTCCAGCCTCTTTCGCCATCGAGTTTCTCGCTGAAGCCTACGCGGCGGAGGAATTCGCTGATAGGAAAAGCGAGATTTACAGCAAAATCGTTGAGTTAGCTGATTATCTCTTGTCGATTCAATGTGTTAATGCGGATAAGCTGGCTTACGGCGGTTTCAGGAGCAGAGACGACAGTGCTTATTATTACAGCATAGATGCTATGAGGGCGGTTCCAGCTCTTCTAAAAGCCTATGATGTAACTGGCACGAGCAGCTATCTTGACTCGGTGTTGCTAGCTGGAGGCACTTTTCTTTTTAATATGCAGCATAAGCCAAGCGAATTAGGCGTTCATGAGGAGTATTACGGCGGCTTCGCCCAAGCAGTCACGATTGAAGATTCCTGGCTTCCAGAAATGCACGTTGTCGACTTGTATGGGCTTGTTGCCCTAGACTGTTTGCATGTTCGAACAAACGAAGCCAAATACTCGGCGATGGCTTCGGATGCTTTAGGCTTCTATCGAACCGGCTTCGAAGGGCTTTACCTGAAGTTTACGCCTAAGCCTTCGGGCGACGGAGCTTGGCATCGAATAGGCGACGGTGAAACCCAAATCTACGATGATGATTTCGGCTACGCGCTCTACGGGCTTTTTCAACATGAAGGCTGGACAGCCTCCGTTAAAAATGTTTATGAACGCCTAAACACGGTCTCCGCTTGCGCCGAACACCCAGCGTACGACGCTGCCTTCTGCTGGGCTGGATACTTGGACGTGGTCAACCGAAAACCCGCATGCAACTACTACGACGTTGTAACCGCGGGAATTCTCCACCCGCTAAGAAACGGTTATGACCCTTCAGCTGCCGAGCACAGCGTAAGCATTGTTCTTCGGAACCCGGAAGCCTTCAAATACTGGGGCGTAAAATTCGACGATTACACGCCTGTGGAGAACAAGCAGTCCACGATAACGGTTTCGTGGATTGCCCGTTTACTCCTCAATTACCGTCCCTTCTTCTCGGCTTTCGCTAAGATTCTGCGAACCTACGGCGAAGAAATAATCATACGACGTCGAAAACACAAGAGCAGCGGCGAAATCGTCTACACGGATGAAGCCTCCGCCCTAGCACTTGTTCGCCCAGTAAAAGCCGAAGACCTTTTCATAGCATCTGGGCATGGGTTAGGCGAGTATGTGCGAATATACTTAACCATTCACATAGCTCACGGAGACCACGTGGTAATCCGCGGCGTAGAATACGAGGTTCAGCCCGTGCAAGAATTTCGTTTCCGCGACCGTCTCATGTATCGAACAGCTCTATGCCGGAGGCTAAACGAATGAGCATTGAGGACCCAAAAGAGACGCTTAAAACGCTCATCCAAGAAAACATGACGCTGTACAAGGACGACGGAACCACTCCGGCGTCTGTTCTCGTGTCAGACGAATATGTGGAAGACTTCTGGCGTAAATACGACGTAATAATCACTGTGGGGCTGGAATCCCAACGCGACAAGCTGTTAAGCATAGGCTGCAGCTGCAAGGAGACCGTAAGCCTATACCGTGTAACCGTGTGGACGTGCAACCGAACGGGCGTAAATGGGCAGTTGATGCGTTGGAAAGCGGTTCAAGAAGTGAACCGCATAATCAGCGAGAACATGAAAAACCCCGGAGGAAGCATAGAATGGATGAAAACGGTCGGCAGAACCAGCGTTGATAAGGTGGAGGTCAAACCCGCACTTTACAGCTCCACGATACTCGTGGAGACCCATCAATACGCGTCTTAAAGGAGGAAAACGTTATGTCCACAACCCAAATTTACGGAGGGCACGAAGCCCACGTCTACTTCGTGGAAGAATCCACGTACGGCGAGACGCCTGCGAATCCCGAAATGTACGCCGTCGGCGTAGTCTCCGAGGTTGAACCGTCCATAAACCCGAACCTGATAAAGGTTCGTGGGATAGGCTCTAGAGACCTCCAATATATCCGTCGAGGACTGAGAAGTGCAAGTCTCAAAATCGTCTATTACCTGCAGAACATAAACTTTCTTCAACATATTTCCACGTTGAATTCGATGAGCATAGAGGTTTACTACGAAAAATCAAGCAGCGTTGTAAGCCTTCTCTATAAGGGCTGTCGCATAGACAAGCTTTCGGTGAACGTTTCCGCCGAAGAATTGGTTCAAGTAACCGCTGAAGTTGTTGGGCAAGACATCAGCGTCGGCACGGCGAAAATAGGTGCTAGCTACGGCGACTATTCTGACCCGCCGCTTACATGGTATGAAACATACGTGAAAAAGAATGGAGTTGCCTTCG
The DNA here is from genome assembly GCA_003661945.1 of Candidatus Bathyarchaeota archaeon. Lineage (GTDB taxonomy): Archaea > Thermoproteota > Bathyarchaeia > Bathyarchaeales > UBA233 > UBA233. The sequence continues at coordinate 6,936 of QMXC01000018.1, forward strand.
AAAAAGCCACAGATTACAGCTTCACCATAGCGAACAACCTGCGGAGAACAGCCGTAATCCGCTCTACGAATGGACATTTGCTCAAGTATTTGCCGGAGAGACACCGCACCCTCACAGGCGAAATCACGTGTGACTTCGAGGATAAAACGGAACTCGACGAAACGGTAGGCGACTCGGAGTTTACGCTCGAGTTTGGCTTAGGCGGCGAACATAAGGCTTTGTTCAACGGCTGCAAATGGGACGCTGACGCGTTGAGCACACGCGTAGACGAGCTTGTAGCCCAGAAACTCCCTTTCACGGCAAAGACCGTGAACATAACCTAGCTGTGAGGAGTGAAAAGCCTTGCGAACCGAAACGTTGGAGCTGGACGACCGTTACGGCGAAGAGTATGCTGGACGCTACGTTTTCAGCGAAATCAGCTGGGCTAAACGAAGCCGCATAATCCAGAAACACACAAAGTATCACCCGTTAACAGGACAAGTATTAAGCAGCGACTATGTGGCTATCCAAGCTGAAACCATAGTGGCTTCGCTGAAAGAACAGCCAGAGCACAAGCCTATAACCCTTGAACGGCTGCTCAACGAAGAGGGCGACGGCGTACCCGCGGCGCTCGGCGAACTATTCTCTTCGATAGTCAATAAACTATGCGGCTTGTCGAGCGAGGAAGCAAAAAATTGGTGAGGGCGATGAGAAGGGGGAAGCCCCATCCGAGCCTAACCGCTTTCAGGCTGTGCAAGGAATTTGGGTGGACGCCGCTGGAACTTGCCCAACAACCAGCTAAAACCATTGAAGAATTCATCGTGATTCTGAACGAGCTTGACACGCAGACAGAAGAGGAAATTCGGAAAGCGAAACGTGGAGCGCGTCTGTAAATGACGTTTGAAATAAGTCTAACCCGTGTTGAAGCTGAGAGCCTTCGGAGAAAGCTTGAAGCCCTAGACTCGAACGTGAAGGAATATGTTCAGAAGGGATTAGCTGGGATAGGTTTTGAAATAAGCCGGACAGCTAAGAACTTGGCGCCCGTGAAGACCGGCTATCTCCGCTCCACCATACATAGCGAAACACGCGGATGGACGGTTAGCGTTGGCGCCCGCGCCCCCTACGCCTTTTTCGTCGAGTTCGGAACCCGGCACTTCGCTGGGAGACGTTTTTTAACCCGTGCTCTAGAAACGCATCTTCCTCATGTTCACGCGTTTTTAGACGATGCAGTAGCAAGGGCGGTTGAATCTGCAAAGGCTGTGGTTTGATGAGTTTCCATGAAATAAGCATAGTGATTCGCGCCGTAAACCGAGCTAGCAACGAGTTCGCCCGCGTAAGCGTTGACGCTGAATCCATGGCTAGGCGAATTCGTTCCGCTGGCGCTGCTATAGCTGGTTTAGGAGCGGCGAGCAGAGCCGTCGCCTACCTTGGAGGTCAGTTCGGCTTATTGACGGCGGAGCAAACCCGATGGTTGTCGAGTCTCAGCTACGCTGTTGTCGCTTTAGGCGCTTTTCTACGCACAAGCTTCGGTGCAGCCTTGGCTCAGAAGGTTTACGCTGTTGCCACGGCTTTCGCGTCTAAGGCTACTTGGGCTTTTAACTCTGCTTTAGCCATGAAAATCGCGCTGCTAACTCTCGGCGTAGGGTTAATAGTGGCTACAGCTGCCTACACGGCTTGGCTCGCGTCTTCAACCCGTGAGGCTGCAGAAGCCATGAACCGCTATAACGCAGAGCTCGAAAAAGCTAGGGCTTTTTCTGGAACGGCTTACGGAACAGCTGTCTCACCTTTAGACGAGCTGCGTAGAAGAGGTGTTGAAACTTGAGCGTCCCGTTGCCCTCAGCCGCCGTGTCCTTCGGCGGCATAGCGATTCCCCAGACAGACATAATCGACTTGAAAGTGCATCTTGGCTGCACCAACGAGGTTGCGAGCTTCGAGTGCCTAATGGTGAACTTCGACAAGAAGTATACGGAGACCTATCCGATTTCCGTTGGAATGAACGGGAGCATAAGCATAGGGCGAGGAACCAGCTGCCCGTTAGTTGCAACCGTTCGAGTGGAAGAGGTGATATGCGAATCAACAAGCACCGAGAACTACATTCGTGTGAAAGGGCGCTGCTGGGGTGAACGTCTCTTCCGTAGATGCGTAACCAAAACCTACGTGAACGTGAAAGCCGAAGAAGTGGTGAAGGACCTAATCGACAACTATGTTGGCTTAAGCCATACCCGCGACGGAATAGAACTCATAGAAGACACGGACACAACCTACGGAAAGCTGGAATACGAAAACACACCCGTTTTCGAAATCCTCCAGTTCATAGCTGAAACCGCTGAGAAAAACGGAGTCGTAGGCTTCGACTTCCGCGTAGAACCCGACGCAAAATTCGCCTTCTTCCCACGAAACAGCAAAACTTCTGCTGTCAGCCTCTCAGAACGCGTAGAAGTAAGCCAACACCGCAGGGACATTCACCGAGTAAGAAACAAGATAACCGTCTACGGCGCGGCGGAAAAGGCTACTCCTTCAGACCTTGACAGCTGGACAGAAGACCTCACATGCGATGACGGAGAATGGACCGCTGGTTCCGGAACCGTTTCAAAGGACACCTCGGTTAAAGCCGTAGGCAACGCGAGTATAAAAACCCACGCTGAAAGCCTCTACTACGCCTCATGCCTGTTCACCCTCAACACGGGAAAAGAAGTAAACTGCAACCATTACACGAGCTTCAGCTTTCAAGTCCGAAGGGAAAGCAGCTTCAACGGCAATCTCGACGTAACCCTCTACGACGACGATGAAAAGACTGCCTTTAAAACCGTAACCATAGGCGCGGAGAAATGGTTTAAACTGCAGTTCCGCACGGGAAGAAAAAACGCTGACGAATGGACTGTCGACACGGGCTTCAACTGGTCAAAAATACGGAAAATCCGCTTCGACTGCTGGTTTTCCGGAACAGGCACCGGAAGCTTCTGGATAGACAACCTATACTTTAACCACCGCCGTTGGGAAGCAACCCGCGAAGACGCTACAAGCCAAAACGATTACGGGTTAAGGGAACTCATCAAAGTTGACGAAGAACTTCACAGCGACGGCGAATGCGACCTACAAGCCAAAGCGCTACTCGAATATTTAAAAGACCCTGCTGAATACCTCACAGTCAAAAGCACGGTCATAGACTATGGAAACACGCCGATTCTACCTGGAGACAAAATCCACATAACGCTTCCAAACGAAAACGTAGACGGAGACTACCGCGTCGCAAGCGTGGAATACCACGTAAACAACAACCAAATTCTAGAAGTAACTCTCGAGCTTGGGAAAGAACCAGCACTGCTCTCAAAAGTGATATACGCGTTGCGAAAAGAAACGAGAAGCCTAGCCCGCTACAAAGCCGGACCAACCGGAACAGCTGGAACAACGAGTAGTGCTGGCGGAATGCAACAACACGGCAACGAGTGGCATACCCCGGACTTCGCCGAGGAGATGCACACGCATGTGGAAGCGGACATAACCGACCTCGACCACGACGCGCAGAAGATTAAAGGAAAACCCGTAGACGATTCCAACATAGGCGACGACAGAATCCTCGTCTACAAAGCAGCATCAGATTCACTGGTTTACGAGGACAAACCAGCCGGAGGCGGCGGCGCTCACGCGGATACGCATTGCTGCGGCGGCTCCGAC
>QMXC01000019.1 GCA_003661945.1 Candidatus Bathyarchaeota archaeon
GCTAAAGCTACTCCAGGGTCTATCAGCACTCGGGTATCAGCCGTTTCCACGAATGTAGCCATGGAACGTACGCCGAAGCTGTCGAAAGCGAGGGGTTTAACTTCTCGAATCATGCTGTTCACCGAAGAACTCTGCAAGCTTACGCGTTTCAGAACGCTTTAGAATTTCAGCGCATCTTCGAGGGTCTAAAGCCTTGAAGCTGAGGTTTAAAGCGTCGAGGGTTCGTTGAACTCCTTTAGCTATGCTTGGCGCCACGAGGATTCCCCGCACCGGACGGTTAACCATGCCTTTTATCGCGTCTACGTATCTGGCTAGCTGGAAAGCAGCTTCACGTCCAGCTGTCTTACGTTTAATTTCAACCACAACGAAGTTGCCTTCAGAGTCGACGCCGTAAACGTCCACGAACCCGGGTTCAACCTTCTTCTCGTAAGCGATAGGCTTGAAGCCCTCCTCAACGAGCCAAGGCTCCGCCAGTATAGCCTTCTGCATGTCCTCTTCGCTTGCGTACAACGAGAAAGTTCCAGTGTCTTTTAAGCTAAGCGCTGAGACCATGTAAATCTTGTTGAAGAACACTTTTACGTGTTCAGCGGGTTTTCTCCGTATGGCTTTGACTATCAATGTTTCGTTTTCAATCATGGTTTGGAATATGCATCCGGGCGGCTGCCAGTTCACGGGTTCGTAGCCTTTTGCTCTGTGCACGAGGAGTGAACCGTCTTCTTTGACTATGAGGATGCGTTCTCCGCTTTCAAGCTTGGAGCTGGCTCTTCCATGGTATTCCACCCAGCAGTTTCCAACGACGATTAGGCATTTTCGCCTAGCTAACGCTTCTCTAATTGTTGCCTCAGCCTCTTGCAAGGTTGGGTTTTCCACGGTTGACACTGGCTTAAACGCGTTCAAGACCTTTCCAAAGTTTTAGAAGAGAGAAAACATAGATAAGATTTCTGAAGTAGCCATGAAAGAGTTCGAACATAAACGTCGAATCATGAGCCGATACGACCAGACGGCGGAAACCTACGACAAACAATACCTTGAAGAGCAAAACGCAAAAATCAGAGCCGCCTTGAAAACACTGACTTTCAACTCAGGCTGCGCCGTCTTGGACTTAGGATGCGGAACAGGATTACTGTTTCCCCACATGAAAAGGAAGGCACGTATGCTTGTTGGGTTGGATTTCTCACGGAACATTTTGAAACAGGCGAAGAAACGAGCCGCCGACAACATTTTGCTGGTTAGGGCTGACGCTGATTATACGCCTTTCAGAAACCATGTTTTCGACTCCGTATTTGCCTTCACGCTTTTACAGAACATGCCTAACCCAGCTAAAACTTTAGAGGAGATTAAACGCGTATCTAAACCCGGTGGAAGAATAATAGTTACGGCTCTGAAGAAGAGTTTTCCGCGGGAAACGTTTCTAGCGATGCTGAGAGAATCCCGACTAGAAGTTTTGGGTTTGTTCAACGAAAAACTGAAGGGATACGTGGCGATATGCCGACCTTTCGGCTAAACGTTCACGAGCTCAGACTTTAGGCTTCGCTGTTAAATCTTCAATTCTCATCATTTTGAGCTGGTTAACGTGTTTAACTAGCTCGTTGACAACGGCTTCGAAGACCTTTCTGCCCTTTTCCGCTGAAGCGGTTGTTGATTTTCCTAATACTCCGAAGCTTGTTACGTCCACCGTGTCTAACGGGAGAATTATTCCGTGGAATTGCGCGGGATGCCTACGTGGCTCTTCGTCCACTGCTTTGTCCATGTTAACCATTTGCGGATGCAGAGCCAAATTCATCGAGGTTTCTTCAGCGCTGGCGTGCTGTCTTTCTTCGGGTTGGAAAAGGCTGGGTAAAAGCTTGCCGGAGGCTTCCCACCATTGAAAAACAGAAACGAATATGCCTTTTTCTCTCAGCTCTCTAGCTAGTTCCGTGAGCGCCGGAATGTTTCCACCGTGCCCATTTACGATGACAATTTTCCATGTTCCATAATAGTTTAGGGCTAGGCACACTTCTTTTACGTAGCTCTTGAACGTTGCAGGCGACACGTATATGGTTCCCCAGAACTGCCTATGATGGGCGCTGACGCCGAACGGAACTACAGGTAGGCATACGACTTCGGCGCGTTTAGCTGTTTCTTCGGCTATGGCTTTGGCTATGAGATGGTCTGTTCCAAGCGGGTTTTGCGGTCCATGCTGCTCGTTTGAGCCTACCGGAAGAACTGCAACGTCGCTTTTCCGGAAATATTCTTTAGCTTCCATCCAGCTCATTTCGTGAAGAAGTGTTTTCAACTTTCTCACCTGAACCCTTACTGTGAAGAAAAGCCCGAATATAAGTTTGTGTAGTCGGAGCGCGTTCGCGGCTAGAACAGATCTAAGTTTGTCATATGAAACTTGTCGCCGTAAACTTGTTCGAACTCCACGTTTTCTAAAGGTGCAGCCATTATGAGGTCGTGGCTTTCCCTTTCGACATGGTAGCCTAAGGCTTTGTAAACGTCGAAGGTTATGCTGTCTAGAACCATTCTGTCGCATATCACGGTTTTTGCCTTCGCCTCCAGCATTGCAAGCAGCTTCTTTGTGGTTTCCTTGGAGTTTGCGGCTATTTCAACAACTTCTAGGATTCCCCTGTTCTTCTTGAAGACCGCGTATCCGTCTTCTAGCACTATGAAGTTTGTGGAGCGGAGATGTTCGCGTTTTCTAACCATTTCGAGGTATTGTTTGTCGCGGATGACTAAGCCTGTTTTCCCAATAGAAAACTTGTTGTAGATTTCTAGAATTTTGTTCCAGTCTAAACTCGCCGTCTTCTTCCCGGCTACATGTTTGGTTTTGTGTTTCCCTTTGGGTTTTGTAACGAGTTTGTAGGCGCTGGGAAATGATGCTGCGTCGATGTAGCCGAATTTCCGGTATAGTGCGTAAGCTACTATGACTCGGCTTGTGCATAGAAAAGCGAACCGGTAGCCTTTTTCACGGAAATACTCGTGCGCCTTTTTCATCAGATTCGTAGCGATTTTCCTTTTTACATGGCTTGGAAGCGTGGCTACGCCCCAAACGCCGCCTACGGGTTCAGTTTCGCCTTCCAAGTTTCGGGTACGTAAGTCCATAACGCCTACGAAGCCTACAACGCGGCTTCCTTCAACCGCCGCGTAGCCAACGGGAGTTCCTCTTAACCTAGCGTCTTTTTTGATGTTTCTCTCAAGCTGCTCTGGAGTGAAAATCCACCGGAAAGCTTGGTCCATTAAGGGAATAAGCGTTTCTTTTTCATCCAGTTCGTGATAAGTTAGGATTTTCATACTTTATGCTCCTTTAGACTTAGGAACACTGGGGCTGAAAGTCGGATAAGTCTTATGCCGTGTAGTATGGCCGTCTTTTCTGGTTTGCGAGTTTGAACAGTTCAGCTATTTCCCGCGGGCTTGCCCCGTTTCTAAGAGGTGTTAAAACGTCGATTAGGTCGTCGTTTCGCATTAGGCACGTTTTGAGTTTTCCGTCGCTTGTAAGCCGGATTCTCGTGCAGTGGGCGCAGAATTCGGTGTTTTCGATTGGTGGAACCAGCTCAATTTTGACGTTTGGCAAGTGATATACTAGCCGGTTGTGCATGTAGCGTCTGGCTTCGATTTTTAGGGCTTTGCGTTCGAGTTCCGCTGCGATGCCATCTAGAGGCTGATGATATTGAACGTAAAACTCCTTGTCTAGGTTTATGGGTTCCAGCTCGATTAGCTGAAGAATTGTTCCCGTCTGTTCTGCAAAATGCGCCATCCGCCATATCTCATCCGTGTTTACGCCCTTCAGCAAGAGCATGTTTAGCTTAACTGGGTGTATTCCGGCTTTCACCGCAGCTTTTATTCCATTTAAGACGTGGCGTAGGTCTCCGCCGGTTAGTTTCGCGTATTTTTCAGCGTTTAGGCTCGGGATGTTGATGTTTACGCGTTTTAAGCCTCTCCGGCGGAGTTCTTCAGCTAAGCCTTGCAGGAGTGTTCCGTTGGTGGTGATGGCGAGGTCTTCCAATCCTTTTATGGCGGCTATTCCTTCCACTATTTCGGGGATATCCTTACGTGTTAGGGGTTCGCCTCCGGTGAGCTTCACTTTGGAAATGCCGAGGTTCACCGCTACTTCTGCTATCTTAACTATCTCGTCCACGGTCATTTCCGTTTGACGCGTATCCTTTCTTTCTTCGCCTTCCCTGTGGCAGTATACGCAGTTTAGGTTACAGTTTTGAGTGACTGCTATTCGAAAGTTTAGAAGAGGTCTTCCAAAGCGGTCTTTCAACATCTGTCTTCGTCCCGGGGCTTCGTTATTCACGTGAATGCTTGAGGATATGCGCGGCTTCGGGCAATATAAGTTTTTCAAAACAAAGCTTCACAGCGTTAGGTGAGCCTGGAATGCAGAAAACGGCTTTTCCCCGTGCAACGCCGGCTGAAGCACGCGTCAAGATTGCGGCGGAGCCTATCTGTTCGTAGCTTAGTTTGCGGAATAGCTCGCCGAACCCGGGTAGAAGCTTTTCTAGGAGAGGCTCCACAGCTTCAATTGTCACGTCTTTTGGGCTTATCCCCGTTCCTCCGGAAAAGACGATTACGTCGATGTTTTCCGAGTCTAATGCTTCCTTAAGCGCAGACCGTATGCGTTGTTGGTCGTCGGGAAGCAAACCGTGAGAAACGAGTTCGTGCCCAGCTTTGCATACGAGTTCGCTTATTAGTTCGCCTGAAACGTCTTCAACGGTTTTTCCGTCTTTGTAGGCTTGGTACCGCGAGGTGCTGCATACGAATATTCCGAAGCGAAGTTTGCGTGGAGCTTGTCTTTTATGCGCTTTACTGGTCTCACTCATCGCTGCTTTCCTCTATTTTTCGCCCTTTTGTTTTGCGAACCACTCGAATTTTTTCGATTAATGTGAATGGGTATTGTCCCTGCGGGTCTTTCTCGTATTGTTTCACCATGTCCCAAACCGTGAGCAACGCAGTTGCCGTTGCAACAAGGGCTTCCATTTCTACGCCTGTCTGCGCCTTGGTTCGAACGGTCGAAGTTACTTCAACGGTTGTTTCGTTCACTGCTTCGATTTCCACTTTCACGTTGGTTATTGGAAGCGGGTGGCAAAGCGGGATAATGTTCGAAGTGTTTTTCGCCGCGAGAACCCCTGCAATTTTCGCGGTGTAAAATGGGTCGCCTTTCTCTACTTCGCCTTTCCGGATTAGCTTAACCGTTTCGGCTTTCAGCTTCAGCCTCCCAACAGCCGTTGCTTCCCGGAAAACTTCGGGTTTAGAGGTTATGTCAACCATACTCACGCCCTTTACCCTCCTTTCCCCCTAAAATTTTGAAGAGAAAGCTGCTTCTCCGCTTTTTCCGAAGCTTTTCCGCCGTTCTTCTCTCTTTCCTCTTCCTCCTCTTCCCGGCTGCCCATCCTTAACACTTGTCGGTGAAGTTCGTTTAGATGCTGTTTCATGTCTGCCAAAGTTTTTTCCATAACGTTTAAGGAAGCGGCTAAGGCTTGAATGTGCTTGTAAAAGTGCTCGAAGAAGGTCTTTGCCTCTTCGGGAACCTTAATTGTTAAAACTTGTCCCTTCCCTTCGCATGTCATGCGCATTTTGAGAATCGCCTCTATAAGCGGTGAAGGATTTCCCCGTAGTTCCTTTATCAAAACCAGATAGTCTGAGCCGTCTGTCAACGCTTTCCGCAGTTGGTCCAAGGCTAAACGCGAATTAGCCAGAGGGTCAACGCTTTTCTGGAGCAGAATGTCGCGGAAGGTCGTAAGCGTCTGCGTAACATTCCGGCAGCAACGTTCAACACTGTATGCTTTTTCAGGTTTAAGCATGAGCAGTTCTTCTTTCATTTCCTCAGCTAGTTCCGAAAGCTTGTTTACGTCTTCTTCTGTTTTTTCCAAGAGCTCGTCTGGCGGGATTTTTTCGAGGAGAGCTCCAGTGGCTATTTGCGTTGCTAGTTTCTGGAGGGTTTGTTCGAAAGAGGCTATTTTTGCGTCGAGATTTTCTGACATCCGGCTTCAACCTTTCATCTGTAAACTTGAGTTTACCCTATTTAAGTTCGCTCCCAAACTTCAAAGAGTTTCTTTATCGCAGCCACCCGAGGGTCTTTTTCGTTCAGTTGGTAGATGCGTATCCGCCCGAACCTTTTGTGGCTGACCAAGCCGTGGCTTTCCAGAAATTCTAGATGATTGGCAGCCGTGGTATGATTTAACCCGGCTCGTTTGGCTATTTCCGAAATGTGAAGCCGCCCAACTTCTGCTAGAACCTTCAAGATTCGAAGCTTACCCTTGGAGGAGAGAACTTCCTCGACAGCCATTATCCGGACGCTTCCTCCTTGTTTAAGAAGTTGTAAAGCTCCTTTTCAAGCTGGGCTGCTGGAATCCAAGGCATGGAAATCACGGTTGTTCGTCCCCTTGCACCTGTGGAGCCCTTACGTGTTGCTACAGCCCCTAGGATAGAAAGCTTTTTCAAGTATTCCCAAAGCTGCGTGTGTCTCCGCGGCTTTTCGCCGAATTCTTCGCACACAGCCCTATAGGTCTCTTCTGCTTCGCCCATGGAAATGTAGGCTTTTTCCGACTGTTTGAAGGCTTTAGCTATTCCCAGCAGAAACAGCTTCTCGTGAAGGCTTAACGACGCGATGTCGGTTTTCCGCACGGTGGAATACACGCTTGCCATAGCCATTCTTACACATTCGGGCGTAACGAGGCTAAGCCCGTTTGCGTCGGCATATTTGCCAGCTCTCCACAAAAGTTCGATGGCAAAGCGAGCGTTTCCTTTTTCAGCTTCCGCGAGCTCTGCGACGAGGCTAACAGCGTCTGGCAAAACCGTGTTAGGCTTAAACGCCAACGAAACACGGTCATTCAGTATGTCTTCAAGCTGGCTCTTCGAATATTCCTTCAAACGGATAATGTTATGCTGAAGCGTGCTCCTCGTACTTTCATCTAGTTTTTTCAAAATTTCTAATTGTCGAAGAATGCATATGAGCGAAATTCGGTGTGGACTGTTCGGCGGACGGGTCTCCTGTAGGCGCGTAAGCTGGTAGATGGGGTCTGAACCCGCTTTTTCAACCAAGTATTCAAGCTCGTCTAGGGTTAGAACGACGTAGGCGTTTTCCTCGTCCAAAACCGAAGTAAGGGTCTGCAAAAGCTCCTCCAACGAGTAGCCGCGAACCGGAAAATTCGGATAAAAACGCTGCAAAACACGCTGCAAAACATGAAGCATGTTTCCCCTACATTCGCGGCAGTTCACGTGAACATAATGCACATTAATGTTGCGTTTTTCAGCTTCTCGGACGAGCTGCATACCGAAAAACTGCGTCAAAACGGTTTTCCCGGTTCCCACCTTTCCAGAAACGAGCACACGTTGACTCATTTTTCCAGGAAACCTTAGGACAAAGCTGAAGAACTGGTTTAGCAGGTTAAGCTCGTTCAACCTATGCAGCAGCCTTGAAGGTATGTAATTGATGTCGAGTTTTGTTTCGTCTTTGAACACGGTGTAGTAGCTGAACAATTCCGAAGCTCCAGCAATAAAATACGCTTCATCTTCATTAAAACGTTTACACGTAAACGTGAAAGCGTTCATGTTCTAGATTTTAGTTCTAGAATATTCCCATATAAGAAATACTAGACCACGCGAAACACGCCTTAAAAAACACGCAGCCCCTTTTCTAGCATAGAAAAATCTTCTAAAAGAGGAATATAGAATTGAACCCTTGGGGACCAAACCCATCCCAGAAGAGGAGAGACAAGCTCTTCATAATAGCTGAAATTCTTGAAATAGCCCGAGAAGGAACATTGAAAACTCAGATTATGTATCGCGCTAACCTAAGCTTCACCCAGCTCAACCAGTACTTGAAGCTTCTGACAGAAATCAAACTGCTGGAAAAGGTAAAAAAGAATGATAAAAGCATATACCTCACAACGGAAAAAGGAATGAAGTTCTTACAAAACTACAGGGAAATCAGTCAGCTGTTGATGACTGAAAACAAGAAAAACGGCAACACAAAAATCCCGCCGCCCCATCTACTTCGAAAAAACAGCTATTAACGCCGAGGGCATTCGCCCTCTATCAGATTTTCATGGTTCAGACCAACGCTTGAGCTGCCTTGTTCGCTATTTCAATAAACGGGCTTGGATACAAACCGATTATAACGCATGCTAAAGCCAGCAGAAACATGGGAACAAGCATCAAAACCGGCGCTTCATGAACGTTAAGAGCACGTTGCGGCGTTGACCATACGATTTTTCTTATTAGTTGAAGATAGTATGCGAATCCCACTACGAGATTTATCAGCATAATCGCTGTGAAAACTAGCATTCCAGCGTTGACCCCGGCGTACAAAATCATAAATTCGCTTACAAAACCGTTAAGCGGAGGAACACCTGATATTGCCAACGCTGCAACCATGAATATGACGGCGGTTACCGGCATCCGGCGACCGATGCCTTTTAACTCGTTTAGGTTTCTCGTTTTCGCCTCATAGATGAAAGCTCCGGCGCATAGGAAAAGAAGCCCCTTCATTACTGCGTGGTTCAACACGTGCATCAGTCCAGCGGTTAACCCGATACTTGTAGCCGTGGATACTGCGAAGAGGATGTAGCCCATCTGAGCGATGCTGCTGTACGCCAAAAGCCTTTTAATGTCGTTCTGAAGTAAAGCTGCAAAGTTGCCGTAGGTCATGGTTAAAACAGCGAAAACAGCCAAACTCGTCTGCCAAGAAAACTGCGACGGAAGAAAAACAGTGAATAGGCTTCGAATAATGGCGTAGACTCCGGCTTTTATCACGATTCCGGAAAGCAATGCGCTTACTGGACTTGGAGCCGCGGGATGAGCGTCTGGGAGCCATGTGTGAAGAGGGAAAACTGCGGCTTTAACCCCGAAACCGGTTAAGATGAAAGCTAGGCTGAGGTAGCTCCAAAAATCCGGTGTTCCCGACGCTATAGACGAAGACAACTGAACGAAGTTTAAGGTTCCGGTTAAACCGTAAAGAAGCGATATTCCATAAAGCGCCGTTGCGCTTCCCGCGGCGCTGATTACAAGGTATTTCAAGCCAGCCTCGATGGGCTCCCAATTTTGCTTTCTGAACGCAACGAGCGCGTAGGATGCCACACACATAAGTTCCCAAAAAACAAAAAACGTGAAAAAGTCTCCGGCGAACACCACACCTAACATTCCGGTGAGCAAGGCTAAAACTAAAGCGTAGTAAAACGGAAGCCCTGTGTCTTGCGCCATGTATTTTATCGAATAGACGGAAGCGATGAAGCCTAAAGCGAGGAAAATGGAAGCCATAAAGACGCCTAGAGGGTCAACTCTCATGCAGGCTTCGAATATTCCAGCGTCAACGGGAATGAGAACAGGATTCGACAAGGCTTTGACAGCTAAACCGTAAAGTGCATAAGCGGAAATTACGAATCCTAGGGCAGCGTAGGCTCCGCAAATACTTCTTCTACGTAGCTTTTCGGCTGCGTAGCCCACAAACGGCGTAGTTATCGTGAATATCAACAAGACGTCAACGGGTAGCGTAAACATTAGATGGGAATCCCTCCGAAGGTTAGGAGCAGCCCTACTAAGAGGAGGAAGCCGATGAAGGCGGCTAACATGTTAACGTTCAATATTCCTGTTTGGAGCTTTCTGAAACTGTTTGAAACGCGGCATGCGCCCTTTACGAAAACGCGGTTGTAGAAAACGTCGAAATAATAGCCGTTCGCCAAAATCTTGTAGACGCCACGTGCAACGGAGCCTTGGGTAAGCCGTTCCGGTGAAAAAGACCGTTTAACATAGACCACGTATGCGGGTATTCCGCCCGTTACCAGCGCTAGAAGCGAACACGACAAAGGTACGAGGCTTATGTTTGGGAATGACAGTTCGCCTATGGATGTGGCTTGCGACATCAAATGCGCAAAAAATGGTTGAAGAAAACCCGACAATACGCATGTTGATGCTAGAAGCACGAGGGGAAAGGTCATTACTTTTGGAGCTTCGTTCAGCTTCTTTTCTTTCAGGAAGCTGGATTCTTCGCCTAGGAAGGCTAGGGAAAGCATCCGTATAGTGTATGCAACAGTTATTATTGCGGTTACCGTGCCGAGGAAGAAAAGCAAATAGCCAAATTCTCCGCCTAGGTTGTAGCATTCCTCGAGTATTAGGTCTTTACTCCAGAAACCGTTGAAAGGCGGCACGGCTGAAAGGGATAGGGCTCCAATCACGAAGCTAACGTATGTGATGGGCATATGACGTTTAAGCCCGCCCATCAAACGCATATCCCGAGTTCCAGTAACGTGAATAACAGCGCCTGCGCAGAGAAAAAGCAGCGCTTTAAACAATGCGTGGCTCATTAAGTGAAATTGGCTCGCAAACCATCCGCCGGAAGTGCCTAAGCCTAAAGCAAACATCATGTAGCCAAGCTGGCTTATAGTGGAATACGCCAACACCCTCTTTATGTCGAAGGTTGCTAAAGCCATAGTAGCAGCCATAAAAGCCGTTAACACGCCTACTCCAGCCACCACGTACAGATAAGTTGAAACAATAGGAAAAACCATGGACATCCTCGCAACCAAGTATACGCCGGCTTTAACCATCGTTGCAGCGTGTATAAGCGCGCTGACA
>QMXC01000020.1 GCA_003661945.1 Candidatus Bathyarchaeota archaeon
AAAAATAAACCTGAAAGATAAGCTTACGTTTCCAAAGGATTGTTTAAGCTTACCTGACAAGCCCCACGACCGCGAAAACGTTAGACGGAAGCTTCGCGACCAGCTTAAACGTGAACCTTCGGAGGCGGAAATTGCCGAGGAGCTGGCTAAACCTGAATATCAAGGCGTTAACCTCGTTCAGCTATGCGCCTATCTGGTTGAAGCGATAAAAGAGCTGGAAACACAGATTCAAGCAATAAGAGAAGCATCCTCCTAGGAGAAAGTTTCGTTGCCGATTGTGAGAGACGCGCTATATTGGCCTCAATATTTGCGGGAGAGGGTTAGGCTGCTCACCCAACATTTCCAAGAGGAAGAGCTGAAGCGTAACAGGCTGGCAACCGTCAAAATGAGAGATGTAATCATAGTTTGTGTCGCCGAAGCATTGCCGGAAGTGGAGAAAATGCCGTTCGACGTGTTCGTTCAAAAACTTCGAAAGGTTAAGAACGAGAAGAAAAGATTATGGTGGAGGGCGTTCCCCAAGCCATAGCTCCACTTGTTGAACCGCGCCCTCCCTCACTATAGTTAAGACGATTTTATCTCCAGGGCTTTTGTTTCTTTCAAGATAAACCATTAAGTCATCGGCTTTTCTAACTGTTAGGGCGTCTACTCCGATTATGATGTCTCCACCAACCGGAATTTCCGTTCCTTCAATGATAACGTTTCTATTTCCCCCTTGAAGTCCAGCGTCTTCAGCTGGGCTGTTTTCCATGACTTCGGTTATTAGGAAGCCGTAGGTATAGTTTGTGTCCATGGCATCTGCTATTTCGTAGTTCATGTCCACTCCTTTGATGCCTACCCACGGGTGCTTATACTGATGCTCTTCGATTAGGGCGGGGATTACGCGTTGAACTAAGGCTGAAGAAACAGCGTAGCCTATGCCCACGAAGCCTCCAGTTTCTGTTTCAATGGCTGTTGTGACACCGACGACCATTCCATAACGGTTCAAGAGCGGTCCTCCGGAGTTTCCAGGGTTAACCGCAGCGTCGAACTGTATCACATCGACTATGGAATAGCCCGTTGCTGTTCTTATGCTTCTTCCAAGCTGGCTTACTATTCCATGCGTCATGGTTCCTTCCAGCTGGTATGGGTTGCCTATGGCGTAGACTTCTTCGCCTACACGGAGCTCGGTTGAGTTTCCAATGACGAGCGGATAAATGGTCTTTTCCAAGGGCTTCGTGATTTCGATTACCGCTAAATCGGTGTACGGGTCGCTCCATTTTCTATGGGTCACGAAGACCGTTCCATCCAAAAACGTGATGCGTAGTTCCACGGCGTCTTCAACAACATGATGGTTAGTAACAATATAGGCTTGGGTTCCCCGAACGTCGTAAACGAAGCCTGAGCCTACTCCAGCGGTGACCATTCCATAGGGCGTGATAATTCTATTCTCAACCATCACAACCGAGTCTTTGGTCAAATTGTATATCTGCGTAGCATCCAGCCCGTCGCTGACGTTTTTTGTCATTTCCTGTAGCAGTCTCTGCAACGCGGCGATTTGCGAATTACTGCTTGCTATTTCACTGTTCAGCTCGTCGAACCGCGTTTCAAATTCGACATAAACATAAATGAATCCCCCCGCGAGGATGACCGCGCAGAGAACCAAGATGAAGAGTGATTTCCATCCGACCATCTGCTTGTATGGGTAACCTTCCATCTTTGCGCCTCCAGTTTAAGCTAGGTAGATTAGAAGTTCGAGGCTTTTAAAATTTCACCTATGCGTCTCGGGCTAAAATTTCTCTTCAGAATTCAGGATTGAAAGCGGAAAATTTATTAGTTGGGCTTTATAGTTTACGTCTTTAGCTTCCATAGGAGACCCGGTTTTTCGGGTCGGATGACCCGACCCGTTGGAGGAACTCCACGGTTTGAAAAACACCGCGTATAGCATCAAGCATTACGCATCTTATTTAAATCGGAAAATACCGTTTAAGGAGGCTTAAATAGAATGGCTGAATTTTCAGATCAAGACTTCCTTCATCTTTTGAGGGCGTTCTTTAAGGAGAAAGGGCTTGTAAGGCAGCATCTCGACTCCTACAACGAGTTCATAGACCATGGGCTTCAAGAAATAGTGGACGAGGTTGGCGAAATATCCATTGACGTGCCAGAATGCCCCTACACCATAAAGCTGGGACAAGTCTGGATAATTGACCCCCAATCTAGGGTCACAGGACCCTACGTTACAGAAGTCGACGGCACCAAACATGAAATCTACCCCATGGAGGCTAGATTTCGAAACCTCACGTACGCCGCGCCTTTAGCCCTAGAGATGACCCCAATAATAGACGGTAGAGAACAGGATACAGAACTTGTGCCCATAGGCGACTTACCTGTGATGCTGAAATCGAAACTCTGTTTCCTCTCTCAGCTGTCCCGGGAGGAGCTCATAGCTTGCGGAGAAGACCCAGACGACCCGGGAGGCTACTTCATCGTTAATGGTTCCGAACGTGTTATAGTAGCTCTGGAAGACCTTGCTCCGAACCGTATAATCGTGGACATAGATGAGAGGGGCGCTACGCCTGTTTATCAAGCTAAAATATTCTCCACGACGGTTGGCTTTAGGGCGAGGATAGAGCTTCGAATGAAGTCTGACGGCGCCCTATATGTTTCCATGCCCGGTGTTCCAACGGAGATTCCCTTCGTGGTTCTGATGAGAGCCTTAGGGCTCGAATCGGACAAGGAAATAGCTGAAACCGTTTCGCTGGAAAAGGAGATTCAGAACGAGCTGGAGGCTTCCTTCGAAAAAGCCGTAGGCGTAGACACGGTTAAAGACGCCATCCTGTTCATAGGAAACCGGGTTGCTCACGGACAAGTAGAACAGTACCGGCTGCAAAAAGCCGAAAGCGTCATAGACAAGAACTTCCTTCCCCACATCGGAAGAACCAGCGACAAGCGAAGAGATAAGGCGCTGTTTCTAGGCGAGATGGCTTACCGAGTTATCCAGCTAAAACTCGGCAAAAGAAAACCCGACGACAAAGACCACTTTAAAAACAAACGATTAAAACTCGCAGGCCCGCTTTTAGCAGACCTTTTCCGCGTTGCGTTCAGAAACCTCTGCAGAGACATCAAATATCAGCTGGAACGGATAGGCGTCAAGGGTCAGATGATAACCGTTTCCGTGGCTGTTCGCCCGGGAATAATCAGCGACCGGCTTAAACACGCCATAGCGACGGGTAACTGGGGAAGGGGAAGGGTTGGAATAACGCAGCTTCTAGACAGAACCAACAGGATTTCAACTTTAAGCCATCTGCGAAGGCTTCAGTCGCCTTTGAGCCGCAGCCAGCCAAACTTCGAAGCCAGAGACCTCCATCCAACGCATTGGGGACGCCTATGCCCCAACGAAACCCCGGAAGGCTCTAACTGCGGACTCGTGAAAAACCTCGCCTTGTCCGCGTGCATCTCTGTAGGCGTAAACCCGGAGAAAATCGCTCAGACGCTTTATCAGATGGGTGTGGCGCCAGCGGCTGAAGCAAGCGACGTGTTAAAGCTTTCGGGAGCCAAGGTCTTCGTAGACGGTTGCCTAGTAGGTTACTGCACAAACCCGGAGGAACTCGTTAAAGAGTTTCGAACTCGGCGAAGAAACGGGCAAATATCCACCGAAGTAAACATTGCGCATTTCTCGAAAATCCACGGAGAAAGAGATGAAATCTACGTTAACTGCGACCAGGGAAGAGTTCGTCGCCCTCTCATAATAGTTGAAAACGGTGTTCCTAAGCTTCAGAGAGAACATGTGGAAAAGGTTCGTTCCGGCGAGTGGACTTGGGAAGACCTCGTTAGAAACGGCATAATCGAATATTTGGACGCTGAGGAGGAGGAAAACGCCTACGTAGCCGTAAACATGGATGAGGTTACCCCGGAACACACGCACGTGGAACTCGCCCCCTACACGATTCTCGGAATATGCGCTTCGATAATCCCGTACGCCGAGCATAACCAGTCTCCACGTAACTCGTATGAAGCCGCCATGGCGAAGCAGGCGTTAGGCATCTACGCGACTAACTTCCTCTTACGCGTGGATTCCCGAGCGCACATCCTCCATTATCCCCAGATTCCCATGGTTGAAACCAAACCTATGGAAATAATAGGATTCGACCTTAGGCCTTCTGGGCAGAACTGCGTGGTAGCCGTTTTATCCTTCGAAGGCTACAACATGGAAGACGCTTTAATCTTTAACAAGGCGTCCATAGAACGCGGGTTGGCTCGTTCAACCTTCTACCGCATATACGAAGGCGAATGTCGGCAGTATCTAGGCGGGTTAAAAGACAAATTCACCATACCCGAACCCGGAATCCGCGGATACCGCGGAGAACAGTATTACCGGCTTTTAGAACCCGACGGAATAATAAGCCTCGAATCCCGCGTAAGCGGAGGAGACGTTCTTATAGGAAGAACAAGCCCGCCGAGGTTCCTCGAAGAATACAAAGAATTCGAAGTTAAAGGACCTTCGATGCGTGACACCTCCATTGATATGCGCCCATCAGAGGTAGGCGTGGTCGACGCGGTTTTCGTAACCGAGAACGGTGAAGGAAGCAAACTTGTGAAAGTCCGGGTTAGAGACCAACGTATACCCGAACTAGGCGACAAGTTCGCTTCTCGGCATGGACAGAAAGGCGTAATAGGCTTGATTGTCCCGCAGGAGGACATGCCTTTCACCGAAGACGGCATAGTTCCAGACATAATAATTAATCCCCACGCAGTTCCTTCAAGAATGACTATAGGGCAGTTCCTCGAGTCCATAGCTGGAAAAGTAGGCGCCGCCCGGGGAAGAATAGTAGATGGCACACCCTTCGCCAATGAAAAGCCGGAAGCACTCCGCAAAGCCCTAATCGAGCTAGGCTTTAGCCATACTGGAAGAGAAGTCTTCTACAACGGCGTAACAGGCGAAAAATTCACAGCTGACATCTTCGTCGGCATAGCCTACTACCAAAAACTGCATCACATGGTTAGGGACAAAATCCATGCCCGAGCCCGTGGACAAGTGCAAATGCTTACGCGTCAGCCAACCGAAGGAAGAGCCCGGGGAGGAGGATTAAGGTTCGGAGAAATGGAACGCGACTGCCTTATAGGACATGGAGCCGCAATGCTGCTCCGCGACCGGCTCCTAGAGGAATCTGACAAATATCTGCTCTACGTATGCGAAAACTGCGGATACATCGCGTACTACGACATGCGTCAAAGGAAATACGTCTGCCGACTCTGCGGAGACAAAGCCAAAATCTCCCCCGTGGTTGTTTCATACGCGTTTAAGCTTCTGCTTCAAGAACTCATGAGCTTATGTATCGCTCCAAAACTCAGACTGAAGGAGAGAGCCTAGATGACGCTCGTAGAAGAACCCCACAAAATCATCAGCGAAATACGTTTCGGAATCCTCTCACCGCAGGAAATCCGTAAAATGTCGGTGGCTGAAATTCAAACTGCTGACACCTACGATGAGGATGGAGCGCCGATTCTAGGCGGGTTGATGGACGGCAGACTTGGCACGTTGGAGCCGAGGCAGAGATGCAAAACATGCGGCAACACGGCCCTACGGTGTCCCGGACACTTCGGACACATAGAACTAGCTGTGCCCGTGATTCACATAGAATTCACAAAAATCATTCACAACTTGTTAAGCGCCACGTGTAGAAACTGCGGGCGCATACTAATTCGACCCGACCGTATTCCAAAAATCAAGCAAAAAATGGAAAAGCTAACCCAAATGTTTGGCGACATTCCCGCGAGTTTCTTCAAGAACGTCCTACATGAAGCTAAGGTGAAGGAATGCCCCCACTGCGGCGCTGCACAGTACAAAATAACCTTCGAAAAACCCACGAAGTTTAGTGAGCAAATTCCCGAAAGCGGTGTGCAGCCGCTTACACCCAGCATGGTAAGAGAACGCCTAGAAAGAATCCCGGATGAAGACCTTGAACTTTTAGGCTTCAACCCTAAAAACGCGCGTCCAGAATGGATGGTTCTTCAGGTTTTACCTGTTCCCCCGGTCTATGTGCGTCCATCCATAACTTTGGAAACGGGGATACGTTCAGAAGACGATTTGACACATAAACTTGTGGATATTATTCGTATAAATCAGAGACTGAAGGAAAACATGGAAGCCGGAGCGCCTACGCTGATTATTCAAGACTTATCAGAGCTTCTTCAATATCACGTGACAACATACTTCAATAACGAAGCGTCGGGAATTCCCCCGGCGCGTCACCGTTCCGGAAGAGCGTTGAAAACCCTTTCTCAAAGGCTTAAAGGAAAGGAAGGAAGGTTCAGAAGCAACCTTTCGGGAAAAAGGGTTGACTTTTCAGCGAGAACCGTTATCTCTCCAGACCCAAACCTCGACATAAACGAGGTAGGCGTGCCCCTCCACGTGGCGATGAGGCTTTCGGTCCCCGAGAAAGTGACGGAGTGGAACATTCAAAAGCTTCGACAATACGTTAAAAACGGTCCTGACACCTATCCCGGAGCATTATATGTGATGAGACCTGACGGCAAACGCATAAGGCTTGAGTTCGTAGTTGACCGGGAAAAGATTGCTGAAACGTTACAGCCCGGCTTCATAGTTGAAAGACACCTCATGGACGGAGACGTAGCCATATTCAACCGTCAGCCGTCGCTTCACCGCATGTCCATAATGGCGCACTACGTAAGGGTGTTGCCTTACAAAACGTTTCGGCTTCACCTATGCGTTTGTCCACCCTACAACGCCGACTTCGACGGCGACGAAATGAACCTCCACATCCCTCAAAGCGAAGAGGCGCAGACCGAAGCGCGTCTGCTGATGCAGGTTCAAGACCAGATTCTCTCACCCCGGTTCGGCGGACCAATAATAGGCGCCATACGCGACTTTATAACAGCCGCGTTTCTGCTCACCCGAAAATCTACCTATCTCACAAAAGAAGAGGTTTGTAGGCTGCTTTTGGAAGCTGGTTACGATGGTGAACTTCCAGAGCCGGAAATCAAGGAACCGCGACCCATGTGGTCTGGAAAACAGATTTTCAGCCTCTTCCTACCTAAAGACCTAAACTATGTTCTAAAGGCTAACATTTGCCGCGGATGCGCTAAATGTCTAAAAGAGAAATGTCCCTACGACGCTTATGTAGTCGTTAAAAACGGCGTGCTAAAATGCGGAGTCATCGATAGACGGTCCATAGGCGCTGAACAATCCGAAAGCCTCCTCCACCGCATAATAAAAGACTATGGAACCCAAGCTGGAAGAGAATTCCTCAACAAAATCTGCCGGCTGCTGAAACGGTTTATAACCATGCGGGGATTCACCTACTCCTACGACGAACTCGTGTTGCCCGAGGAAGCGGAAAAGCGGATAAGGAGCTTCATGGATAAAATTGAGAAGCGAATAGCCAAGCTGATAGAGGAATACCGGAAGGGAACGCTCCAACGCTTGCCCGGACAGACCCTCGAGGACTCATTCGAAATCTACATAATGAACGAACTCGCCAAGGCTCGAGACCAAGCTGGAAAAATAGCCGATGAAGTCTTCACTTTAGACAACTCCGGAGTAATAATGACCCGAAGCGGGGCTAGAGGCTCAAGCCTAAACATTGGACAAATGACCGCCTGCGTAGGGCAGCAGTCAGTGCGTGGCAAAAGAATCACGCGGGGATACCTTGGAAGAGCGTTACCGCACTTTATCCCGGACGACCCCTCACCTAAAGCCCGAGGCTTCGTCTATTCTTCCTACCGCAAAGGACTCGACCCCATAGAATTCTTCTTCCACGCCATGGGCGGAAGAGAAGGACTTGTAGACACGGCTGTTCGAACCCAACAAAGCGGATACATGCAGAGGCGCCTAATAAACGCCTTGGAACACCTGAAGCTGGAATACGACGGAACCGTGAGAAACTCTGTAGGCGACATAATCCAGTTCAAATACGGCGAAGACGGGGTAGACCCGGCTAAAAGCGACCATGGAAAAGCAGTAAACGTAAGCCGACTGGTTGAACAGATACGTATAGCAATGGAAGGCGGAAAACCAGCACCCGCCGAATACGTCAAGAAACGATTGAAAGAAGTTGAATCCCAGCTTACCCCGCTACTAATCCAAGAATTGAAAACAAGCCTGAAAAAGGCTAAACTACCCAAAAAGGGCGTAGACAAAGCTATCCAGCTCACAGTGGAACATTACAAACGGGCGTTAATGGAGCCAGGTGAAGCCGTAGGCATAGTAGCAGCCCAGTCCATAGGTGAACCTGGAACTCAAATGACGCTGCGAACATTCCACTACGCTGGCGTGCGGGAACAAAACGTAACCCTCGGGCTTCCGAGGCTCATAGAGATAGTTGACGCGCGGAGAACCCCGTCAACCCCAATAATGACGATACATTTGATTCCGAAGTTCGGAAAGAGCAAGGAGCAAGCTGCAAAGATAGCTAGGAACATAATTTCAACAAAAGTCGAAGACGTCGCCAGCGCTATCTACGAAAGCCCGGATCGGGAGGAAATAATAATAGAGCTGGACCCGACCATGATGAAAGACCGCGAGCTAAAAGTCGAAGAACTTGTTGAAACGCTTTCCTCCTCATCTCAATATCATGTAAGAGCTTCCGGAAACCGTTTAATAATTACTCCTAAAAAGCCCAGCGACATAAAGAAGCTTGAACACAAACTTTCGCAGATACAAGTTAAAGGAGTTCCAGGCATCCACAGAGTGCTCGTTACCGAAGAGGAGGGCGAATGGGTCATAAGAACCGACGGCTCCAACCTCTCCAAGGTGCTTGAAACCTACGGAGTAGACCCAACGCGGACGGTGACCAACCACGTTCACGAAATCGCCAAAACCCTTGGAATCGAAGCTGCTAGAAACGCTCTAATAAACGAAGCTATGGGCGTCCTGGAAGAACAAGGCTTGGACGTGGACATCCGCCACATCATGATAGTAGCCGACATAATGACCTCCACGGGCGAAGTTCGACAAATAGGGCGACACGGCATAAGCGGACAGAAATCCAGCGTCCTAGCTAGGGCAGCCTTCGAGATAACCGTGCCGAACATAGTGGCGGCAGCCGTGAAAGGCGAAAGCGACCCATTAAGGGGAGTAACCGAAAACGTTATAGTTGGGCAATCCATACCGATTGGTACCGGGCTAGTCGACCTTTACATGTCAACGATAAAAACCTCCCGGGAAGAGGAGAAAGACTAATGATAAACATCGACAAAGCCATAGCCACAGCGGTGAAAACCGGGAAAGTGCTGTTCGGGGCGAACCATGCCATAAGAAGCGCTAAAACGGGAAAGGCTAAGCTTATAGTAGTCGCTGAGAACTGTCCTTCCAACGTTAAGAGCGACATCGAATACTACTGCAAACTTTCAAACGTTCCAATAATTATTTATAAGGGCACAAGCATCGATTTAGGACTGCTATGTGGAAAACCTTTCGTGGTTTCAGCGTTAACTATAAGAGACCCCGGGGATTCAGATATACTTAAAATCTTGAAAGCTTCCGAAGTCGCAGAGTTTATGGAGGAAACGGAGTAGCTCTATGAAAACCGGAATAAAATTCACGGCTACAGAAATGCGTTACATAGCCTTATTCGAGAGCATCACCGGAGCCACGGTTAAAGACTGCATAATCAACGAAGCCGAAAACCGCGTAATCTTCATAGTCAAAGAAGGCGAAATAGGCATGGCCATAGGCAAAGGCGGGAAAAACATAAGGCTTCTCGAAAGAATGACCGGGAAAAAACATGAAATAATCGAATACGCCGAAAACCCCGCCCAGTTCATCAGAAACGCGTTGAAACCTGCCCGTGTTCAAGAAGTGCGAATCACGGAGCGTCCCGACGGCAAAAAAATGGCCGTGGTCGTGGTTAACCCCCGCGACAAAGGTGTCGCCATAGGAAAAAACGGCAGAAACGCCGAACGTTTAAGATTTTTAGCGAAACGCTACTTCCAGATTCAAAACGTAAGCATAACCTAAACTTTGTCTCACAAGGGTTTTTCCAGCACTACTGCATCGTGTCCAAATCCAAACTTGTTACGCATGCAGCCACTTATTCTGAACCCGAATTCGTAATAGAACGGAATAGCTGAAACATTTTTGTAGTGAATTTCAACGATTGCCAAACGAGCGCCTTTTGTCCTCAAAGCCTCAAGCTCTCTCTGCATGAGAGCCGAGCCTATTCCTTTTCTCTGAAAGGCTTCTGCCACTGCTATGTCCTCGATAACCCCTATCTCTCCCCTCCCCTCTCCAGCCACATACCCAACGACCCTACCGTTTTCTTCTGCGACGAAGGCTAGTTCGGGGAAATTCTCCAGCCAGTAACGAACGTTTTTCATGTATTGGTCT
>QMXC01000021.1 GCA_003661945.1 Candidatus Bathyarchaeota archaeon
ATAACCTTAGACGACGGAAAAACCGTAAAGATAAACGAGACCGTTCCAGGTTTAGAATTTCTAACCCTCCAACCTAACGGAACAACCGACCCTCCCATAAAGTGTTTATGGGATTGGACCAATTATCGAAACCGCGCGATAAACGTAACCGTGTATACAAAGCAGGGTTTCACGGTTCCTCCCAAGAGCGCGGTTACTCCGCCGGGGGTTATTTTGCGAATTGAAGAGGCAGAGTTCAACTTGACAGATACCAATCACTTCAATTTGACCGTGAAAAACTTGGAGACTTCGCTTCAGAACGTGGACCTTGACAGAATCGAAGTGCAGGTCGGCGGGGACACAGAGACTGTCTGGGATGGAACTGTTCCGTTGAATATCGGGGATTCTTACAATTTCTCTGATGTTGAATGGAACTGGACTGAATCCGCGGGTAAAACCGCCACTATTACGGTTTACACTGCAGAAGGCTTCAACGCGTCCTACAGTGTGGAGTTGCTGTGCGTCAAGCTCGAAGTAGTGGATGTGGTTTTCGCCAATTTCTCCGGACTGGACTACTTTAACATAACGGTTCGAAACGACGCTATATCGCTACGTAATGTGACCCTATGGGAAATAACCCTAATAACGGCTGACAACAAATCTGTCTCCATAACCAACGTGAACATTCAATTAAGCCCGAATGGCACAGAACTCGCCATAGGCTCCGAAATAACCGTTTCGTGCACATCAGACTGGAAGTGGAGCAGCCACATTGGGGAAACAATAACAATCCGAGTGCTAACACGAGAAGGTTACGAAGCAACTCTTTCTCTTACAGTAGAACCGTCATAAAGTCTCCGGGTAGAAGGGCTTTCAGTACACTGAACAAATTAAAAAAGAAGCGGGTGAAAGGGTGTTATTTTAAACCATTTCCATGTAGGTTCCTACGCCTTTTTCTATAGCTTTTTTGTAGGCTAGGTTTGCTGTAACCGCGTCTTGAACAGCTAGTCCAGTTGATGTGAAAATCGTTATTTCTTCATCTGAGGTTCTTCCCGGTTTTAATCCAGCAACTATTTCCCCGATCTCCGCCCAAATGTCTTCTTTAGATATTATTCCTTTGGCGAAAGGAACATTGATTTCGCCGCTGTGGGAAGCTTGTTCCCAGTCATCTATGACTATTTTTGCTCGTTTTAGGATTTCTGGGTCTAATTCTTCTTTTCCCGGGGCGTCGGCTCCTATGCAGTTAAAGTGCATGCCTTGGGTGACCCATTCGTTTCGTATTATGGGCTGCCTTGAAGGTGTGGTTGTCACTACTATGTCCGCGCCTCTTACGGCTTCTTCTAAGTTTTCAACTGAAACGAACTTGCCCACCTTGTCTCCATGTTTCAACTGCATTTCCGCTATGTAGTTTTCTCTTGTTTCTCTAGTTCGGCTCCAAACCCTTACTTCTTCAAGTTTTCCATAGACTGTTAAAAGTGCCAGCAGCTGGGTTCTGGCTTGGGCTCCTGCGCCAACCATGCTGACAACTCTAATGTTTTTCCTTGCTAGGTATTTTGCAGCTATTCCGCCAGCCGCGCCTGTTCTCATGTCAGTTATGTGGGTTCCTCCCATTATCGCTATGGGTGCTCCGTTTTTCGGGTCTACTACCACTATTACCGCCATTACTGTTGGAAGTTTGTATTTTGCCCTGTTATCTGGATGAACATTAACAATTTTCACGGCTGAAATGTCGAAGTTTTCGAGGTATGAAGGCATGACTCGTAGGTCGCCGTTATATTTGGTATAAAAAAGGTATATTTTAGCGGGCATTTGAACCTGTTTCAACCCTTTCTCCCGGAATGCGCCTTCAACCGCCTTTATTACTTCGTCCATTGTAAGTAAGTTTTTTACCTCGTTTTCCGTAATCAACAAGGTTTTCATGTTTTCCCTCCTTTTAGCGATTAACGTCTGCCTCTGTATTCCATGGCTTTGAGAACGCGTTCTTTGGCTATTTTCTCCGCTGCTGTTCTTGGCAGTATCCCTTGGTCTTTCGATAGGTCAAGAACTTTCTTTGTGTTTCTAACTATTTTCTCCTTTATCACCTTGAACGCTTCGCTTTCGGTTCCATGTCTGCATTCTACGGCGCCTGTTATTACTCCGCCAGCGTTAGCTATGAAGTCTGGAACAACGAGTATTCCGCGGTTGTGAAGTATTCTTTCAGCCTCTAGCGTCGCTGGGATGTTTGCTGCTTCTACTACGAGTTTTGCTTTCACGTTGTTGACGTTTTCAACGGTGATGACGTCTGGTCTTGCTCCTGGAATAAGGATGTCCACGGGTAGTTCGAATAATTCTTTGTTTCCAATCATTTTTCCGTCGTCGTAGTTTTTCACGGAACCCGTTGCTTGTTTAACCTTTACGAGTTTCTCGTAGTTTAGTCCCTTCATGTTATAAATTGCTCCTTTTGAATCAGAGACCGCGACTATTTTAGCTCCTTTTTCTTCCATGAACCTAAACGCTGCTTTCCCAACGTTTCCGAATCCCTCAATTGCCACGGTAGCTCCATTTATGTCCAGCTGCACGTATTGGCAGGCTACTTCGCTTGCGCATGCTACTCCATATCCTGTTGCTCCAATTTCGTCTAGGGGGATGCCGCCGAGTTCGCGTGGTAGTCCACATGCTCTTCCGATTTCGTCGTAAATTATCGCCATGCATCTTTCGTCGGTTCCCATATCCGGTCCGGGAATATATTCTGTTATGGACTTTATCGCTCTTGCATACGCTCTTATTATTGCATATTTGTTGGGCGCCGTCGGGTCGCCTATTATGCCGCCTTTTCCTCCTCCATGAGGAATTTCCGCCGCCGCGTTTTTGAAGGTCATCGCTCTTGCCAGCCGGAATACTTCATCTGTTGTGACGTCTGGAGCCATTCTTATTCCGCCTATCGCTGGTCCACGAATAGTGTTGTCAACGACGAGTATGCCTTTTAAACCGGTCTGCGGGTCGTGCATGTAGATTATTTTTTCCGGTCCGATTTCATCTGCGTACTGAAACATGCTTTTTTCTATCGACATTAATTTTCCATCCTTTCGGGAATCTAGAAGAAATAGTAAGGGATTTTTATGTTTTTCTAGGAACATTCGGTAAAATTTTCATAGGAAACGCCGGTTAGCATCATCCGTAAAACTGAGGTCTCTGCGATAGGTGTTTCGGTAAGGTCAACGGCTTGAAAGGCTTTTCCGCCGTAATATCTTTTATCTCCCTTACTAGCTCCTTAAGCTTCATCTTCCTTATTTTTCCAGCCTTGCGGTCTCTCACTGGAAGCGTTTCGCTTTCGATTTCTTTCTTTCCGACGACTATCACGTAGGGTATCCATTCGGTTTCGGCTTCTCTAACTTTTTTCTGCATGGTTAGTGCTCTGTCGTCTATGTCCACTCTTATGCGGTGCTTTTCGATTTCGGACGCTATTTTTTCCGCGTGGGATAAATAGTTCTCGGACATGGGCACTATTCGAACCTGTGTTGGCGAAAGCCACAGCGGCAGCATGGGCGGTTTTCCTCGTTTTTGTTGTCGGTAAGCCTTTTCGAGCATGGCATAAACGCATCTTTCGATTGCTCCGCTCGGGGAGCAGTGAAGTATCAGCGGATGTCTTTTTTCTCCTTTCTCGTCAACGTAGACTATTCCGTATCTTTCTCCGTTTTCTACGTCTATCTGGTCTGTGGAGAGCGCTGAAGCCTTGTCTAGGTTGTCTATGAAGTTGAACTCCCATTTCAGCACGAAATAGAAGAATCTTTGCTTCCACATTTCGGCTAGGGCTGGTTTACCCATTTTCTTAACCAGCGCTTTTACGAAATCCTTGTTTTCATCGTAGAAGTCCTTTGTGAACCGTATGGCTAGCTCGAAGTCTTCGCCTTTAACGAGTTCCAGTCCTTCTTCGAGGATTTCGACGCAGAGGTCGAATCTTCGAAGCGCCTCGTCTTTGGCTTGCTGTAAATCCGCGCATAACGCGTGGCAATCTGGCATCGTAAATGCGCGTAGCCTCCTCAAACCCACGAGTTCCCCGCTTTTCTCTCTGCGGAAACTGTAACGTGTAAGTTCGTAGATTTTCATGGGCAAATGTCTATACGAAATCTGTGTGTCGTGCGCCATCAAAAACTGCCCGAAACAAGCGCTAAACCTTAGGAAAAGCTCCTTGTCTTCGGATTTCACCACGTATTGCCTCGCTGGAAACCTGTCTAGATACTTAGCTAGGCTTGGATGTTGAAAATCGTACATGACCGGAGTTTCAACTTCCATGGCTCCGTACTCGATGACTTTCGCCGTTACGTACTGTTCAAGCAAAGATTTTATCAAGGCGCCCTTCGGGTACCAGCGGAAATTACCCGGGTCGCTTCCCGGCTCGTAGTCCGCAATCTCGAGTTTCCGCATTAACTTAACGTGAGGCGGCATCTGCTGAACAGCCCTAGACTTGGCGATTTCGTAACGTGCAAGTTTTTCTAGGCTTTCATGCTTGGAAAAGTCGAACTCTTCGACGGGAACCATATTTCCGTTCGGCTCTATGATATACCAGTAAGACCTGAGCTTCTCCTCTGCCTTCAACGCTTCGGAAACTTTCTCTTCTCTCTTCTCCTTTTCCGGTTTTTCAGCCGTTATCACGCGCAGCTGCTCTGCGAGCGGATGTCCCTTAATTGCGAGGGAAAACTGTTTACACCAGCCGAAAGGCGTGCGGTAAGTTTCAATTTTCTTTTCTTTTCCATGTTTTTCCATGGCTTTGAGCACTCGAAGCGCGGTTGCTGGCTTTGCAAGGTTGCTGCTTAAATGTGCGTAAGGATAGATTAGCAGCCTGTTCGCTTTCAGTTTTTTCATAAACGCAGCTACTTCATCAACTAGCCTTTTCGCTGTTTCTTCGTTATCCCCTTTTTCAACAGAGACAAAAAGCACAACGAGGTCCTCTAAGCGGTAACGTTTCTTTTCGCATT
The DNA here is from genome assembly GCA_003661945.1 of Candidatus Bathyarchaeota archaeon. Classification (GTDB taxonomy): domain Archaea; phylum Thermoproteota; class Bathyarchaeia; order Bathyarchaeales; family UBA233; genus UBA233. The sequence goes on from QMXC01000021.1 coordinate 4,935, forward strand.
CCTCAGCGTTTTTTATCTCCTTTTTTATAGGCTCGTATTCAATCCAGTCTGTGTGAAGCTGAAGAACCCTCATTATAAGCCATCTCTTACGGCTTGTATCTCCATTTTTCTACTTGTTTCTCTTTCTTAGTTTCCTTTTTAAATTGTTTGTAATGTTCCTTGCAGAGATAAGCCCTCCGCGAAGCACTGACTTTCAAGCCCGCTGCGATTACCTTGCTTGCCGGAAGCGATCTAACCGCCTCGTTGTCGCATCCGGAAACGCTGCATTTAACGCCTTTAGCGACTTTTCCCATAGCGAAACACCTCTTTGGCAAGTATGCACATAATAGTGGTTACCCCCTCATTAATTGCTTTTCTCTTGAACTTTCCCGTAAACCTTTAAAGCTCTTCTATGCACCTCGCTTTTGTCCCCGAACCTTAACGGGCCAACTTCCTCCACCACGAATGAGGCTGCAGCTGTGCCGACGCAAGCGCACCATAAGACTTCTTTTTCATGAATGTACTCGGCTAGGAACCCTCCCATATAGGCGTCGCCGGCTCCTGTTACGTCTTTAACCTGTTCTGATGGAGCTGGAGGAATGCTGTAAGTGCTGTTTTCAAAGAATAGTGTGGCGCCCCGTTTCCCCAAAGTAACGATGACTATTTTCACTCCGAAATCCGCTACTTCTCTCACAGCTTTCTCCAAGTTCGAAGTTTCCGTTACCGCTTTTATCTCTTCGAACGAGGACTTGTAAATGTCGAATAACCCTATCAAACCCGTTTTTCTCCACGACTTCAAATATACGTTTCCGCTTCCGTCAAATTTCCGAACGAATCCTTGAGGGTCTAGGGACAAGATTTCCGAATTTTTCCGGAGTCTTTCTACGGCGTTTTCTTTAATTTCGTTCGCTATGGGCGCGACATGGACAGCTTTGGCTTTCAAGTTTTTAGGCACGTCTTCTAGGCGAATAGCTGGCGCGGCAGCTTTCAGCTTTAGTTGCCGTTTCCAGCCGGAATACCTTAACTCGAACTTTGTGGTTTCCGCTTTCCTTTCCCGTTTCAAAAGGGACAAGTCCACGTTGTTGCGTGCGAGAAGTTCGGTGTAGTTTTTCCCAAAGTCCCATCCCACCTTGGATAGGACAGAGACTTTGGCGCCCAGCTTTACCGCAGCCAGCGAAACGTATGTTGGGGATCCTCCGGGGAATCTGCCTAGGAGTTTTCCGTCTCTATAGATTGTGTCTATGGCGAAATGTCCAACCACCATTAAGTCCGGTTTGTCTTTCATTTCTGCTTCGCCATTTACGGTTGAAAACGGTTAGGCGTGGGAAGATTTAAGTTTATACCGTGAAAGCTCTAGTCTTGTTCGTAATGTTTTTTAGTAGGTAATACACACAAAAAGAGGAATTACTAGGAGAAATACTGAGAATGCCAAAGTTCAAGCAAACCAGTGAAATCCTCAAACTCATGGAGAAAAAAGAGGACATCCGCAACATAGGAATAGTCGCCCACATAGACCATGGGAAAACAACCATGACCGATTCGCTTCTAGCAGAAGCCGGTCTTCTCTCGCCAAAAATTGCTGGAGAAGCCCGTGCGCTCGACTATCTTGAAGAGGAACAGAAACGGGGAATCACTATTAAAACCGCAAACATATCCTTGCTTCACGAAATAAGCGGGCGTCCCTACGTGATAAACCTCATTGACACCCCGGGGCACGTTGACTTCACTGGAAAAGTTACCCGTGCGCTGCGAGCCATAGACGGCGCTGTCGTAGTCGTGGACGCTGTAGAAGAAGTTATGGTGCAAACAGAAACAGTGACGCGTCAAGCCTTGGCTGAGCGGGTGAAACCCGTTCTTTTCATAAACAAGGTTGACCGGTTGATAAAGGAAATCAAGCTTTCGCCTGATGAGGTTCAACGCAAGCTTGTTCGAATAATCAACGACTTCAACAACCTCATCGACATATATGGTGAAGCAGAGTTCAAAAAGCAATGGAAAGTTGACCCTGCTAAGGGCACGGTGGCGTTCGGCTCCGCGCTTCACCGGTGGGGCTTCACGGTTGAACTCGCAAAACAGAGGGGAATGAAATTCAGCGACGTAATAGAGGCCTACCACAAAGGCGAATACGAATCTCTTCAGAAGCGTATCCCTCTCCACACGGCTATTCTAGACATGGTAGTCAAAAACCTGCCGAATCCGATAGAAGCTCAGAAATACCGTATTCCAAAAATCTGGAAAGGCGACATCGACTCGGAAATAGGACAGGCGATGATGAAATGCGACGAAAACGGTCCTACGGTCATGTGTATAACTATGGCGCAGATGGACCCGCACGCCGGTCTAGTCGCAACTGGAAGGCTGTTTTCCGGCTCAATCAACGAGGGAGACCAAGTATACCTTGTTGGCGCGAAGAAAGCCTACCGTGTTCAGCAAGTCTCCATGTATATGGGCGCTTTTCGTGAAGTTGTTTCAGGCATCGGAGCTGGCAACATAGCTGCTCTGCTTGGGCTGGACCTTGCCCGGGCTGGTGAAACCCTAGTCAGCGTCGATTACAAGGACGTGATGATTCCTTTTGAAAGGATAAAGTATGTTTCTGAACCCGTCGTAACCATCGCTGTCGAGCCGAAGCATCCCCGCGATTTGCCCCGTCTCGTGGACGCTATGCATAGGCTTTCGATAGAAGACCCTAACCTCGTAACCACCATAAACAAGGAAACCGGCGAATACTTGCTAAGCGGGATGGGAGAGCTTCACCTTGAAATTGCCGTTAAGTTCCTCCGGGACTACGGCGGCGGAATAGACATAGTTACCTCACGTCCCATAGTGGTTTACCGGGAAAGCGTCGCCGGGCAGGGAATAGTTGCCATGGCGAAAAGCCCTAACAAACACAACCGCTTCTGGGTTCAGGTAGAACCCCTCGAGCCCAAGGTAATCGAAATGATTGAAAAAGGCGAAATCGCTGAAGACATGGGACGTAAACAAATCGGCAACGTCCTCTACAAAGAAGCCGGATGGCCCACCGAGGAAGCGAGAAACGTTTGGGCTATCGAGGAACATCGGAACATAATCGTTGACTTGACTAAGGGAATTCAGTATCTCCGCGAAGCCAGAGACATGATTATTTCCGGCTTCCGTTGGGCTTGTCAGAACGGTCCGCTTTGCGAGGAGCCTATTCGGGGAATCAAGGTTAAGCTCATGGACGCTATGCTGCATGAAGACCCGGTGCACCGTGGCCCCGCGCAGATTATGCCCGCTATTCGCCGTGCGATTTTAGGGTCGTTTTTGACGGCTAACGCTGTGCTTTTGGAGCCTATCTATAAGATCGGTGTTTCGGTTCCGGCGCAGTGGGTTGGTGACTGTTCAAGCATTATAACTCGGAAGCGGGGGCGAATATTGTCTTCGGAGCAGAAAGGCGCGCTCACAATGATTACAGGTTACATTCCGGTTGCGGAGACGTTTGGCTTGTCCGCCGAAATGCGTTCAGCCACTTCTGGGCACGCGTTTTGGCAGTGCACCTTTGACCATTGGGAAAAGGTTCCGGAAAACGTTGCCGTGGAGGTCATAAAGAAAATCCGTGAGAGGAAGGGGCTTCCACCCGAGATTCCTTCGGCGAGAAAGTTCATAGACGAAGTCTAGTGCACATAGTCTTCTATAAGCGAGTTCTTTCCTTTTCTTATGTAGGATGTTCCGTCGCAGAGCGTTGTGTTTAAACGTGGAAATCCTTCTCTACAAGAGGCGAATTCAAGCCCGTGTTCGAGCACTATTTGACGGAAGCTTTCCACAATTTTCCGTCTTTTCTCCGCGTTAAGATATTGGTATCCAGCTATTTTCTCGCCGTCCATATATGCGTGAACCAGCTTCTTACAAAGTTTAGGATTTTTCGCTTCAAGCTTTTTGAAGAATCCTCTTACTGGCTTGAGGGTTGAAATCGTTATCTGCTTTGCGCCTGCTTCGGCTACGGTTTCCACGAGTTTTTCCCATTCTTCTGGGTTGTCGTTTACCCCTATGATTATCGGGTCTATTCTGACGGTTGTGGCTATGCCTCGGCTTGCGAATTCGCGTAAGGCGTTGATGCGTTTTTGCGGTGGAGGTGCGTAGGGTTCCATAAACCTAGCTTTTTTATTGTTTAGCGTTGTTATTGTTAGGGAAACAACCGTTGGGGTTTCATGGAACAGCTCTATATCCCTTGTTACTAGGTCGGATTTCGTCACTATCAACAGTGGAAAGCCATGTTTAACGAGCGTTTCGACGCATTTTCTTGTTATTTTGTAGTGTTTCTCTAGGGGTTGGTAGGGGTCTGTGCAGTCGCTGAGCATTACTGGAAGCTTTTTCTCCGTGTTTTTCGCCATTCGATCTATGTTCTCTACAAGTGTTAAGCGGGGTTTTGCTGGTCCCGTGAAGGATGGAAACTTTGTTGCATAACAATATATGCATTGGTGTTGGCATCTTCCAACATAAGTGTTCAAATTATATTTCGGCTGGCAAGTGCAGTATGCACGGCGATAAGCATTAAACAACGGAAGCTTCATTTCGCAATAAGTATGAAAGAACGAGTATGTGTGTTTTTTGCAGAACTAAACTTCTCCGCAGGGCGTTACTTATATCTCGCTCTTCTTTTTTTCCGCTTCTTTTTCTGCCGTTTCATCCGTTTCTTTTTCCACTTCGCCCTCATAGCCTTCTTCCTCTTAGCCTTACTCTATTGTCGCGTGTCTACGCTTTAAATCCTCCTCGTTCTTCCCTAGGCGATACATAAGCTCAACGATGAGGCTGTCCAAGAAAACCATACAGTTGTTCTCAAAAATGCTTCCCAACGGACTAATAGGCTCCTTCTCGCCGAGTATCTGCCTCACAAGATAATCCGCCTCCTTAGGCCAACCCGCTTTTGTCCTGCCGAAAAGCGTTACAACGTGGTCAGCCAGCTTTCCCAAAGGCGAATCCGGATAAGAAGTGACAGCAATCACTCTCGCACCTATCTCTTTTGCTGCAGAACTAGCGGTCAAAACCATTTTCGTCGAACCCGTTCCAGAAATGGCTATGAGCAAGTCACCTTTCTCCGCCGCCGGCGTGATCGTTTCGCCTAGAAAATAGACGTGGAAGCCTAGGTTCATCAGCCTCAACGCGAAGGCTCTTCCCACAAAGCCGCTTCTACCCATACCAACAATGAAAATCTTCTTGTCCTTCGCGTCCAATATCATCTGAATCATTTTCTCTACGTCTTCTTTGTTTAACTCCTGAAAAGCCCGCTCAATCCCCATAATAATCTCTCTTGCAGCAGCCTTCAACATCTTCAACTTTTCCTGTCTCCCAAAACCATTACAAACGCCGCTCATTAAAAATTTGTGGTGCAGAAAAGCC
>QMXC01000022.1 GCA_003661945.1 Candidatus Bathyarchaeota archaeon
CCGGGCCGATCAGTAGAGCCATTTCCCAAGCGTCTTCCGATGTTACGTTTACTCTTGGGCCAAGCGTGTCTGTTCTTCCCGAGCCTTCAACATGGTCTGTGTCGATGTACATGTGTATGAATTGGAGGGAGAAACCGTTTGGTCCGTTCCACGGGTTTCCTCCTAAGGTTTTGAAGCGGAAACGGAACATGATGTCGCTGTCGATTTTGCTCACTGTGAAGTTTAGCAAGTCTAAGTGTCCTTCTTCGAACGCTTCGTTTGTTGGATATACGTATGTTCCGGGTCCGTAGTCGTCTCCTTCAGGGTCGCTGTACGTAAATATTACCTCGCCTAGCTCTACTGGTTTTGCTACTTGTAGGGCGATGGGCGCGTTGAACTTTGAGGTCATCTCCTCGAAACTTCCGTCTTTAGCCACCGTTACGGCTATGTAAGCTACGTCTTTGGGTTCAAGCGCTATGTCTGAGAAGGGTATAGCTATTTCGAGAACGCTGTCTATGCCCAAAGTTTCAAAATCGCCTTTCGACGTGAATCCCTCTTTTCCATCAGCGATGGAAAGCTTGAATTTTTGGCTAGTTTCGGTTGTTATGTTGAACCATACTCCTGCTTCGGCGTGAATTGCGAAGCCGAGGGTTTCATCGCTGGGTTGCGGTTGATAGCGTGCCCAAACGTTGTATCCGAGGGCGTAGGGGCTGTAGCTTATCCGAGGGCTGGAGGTGTAAACACCTATGAAATAGTCTTTTCCGAACCAGTCTTTGAAGCTGACCCCGGAGGTTGGAAAAACTGCTAGATACAGGTTGTCATAGTCGTTGGCTATCACTACCTTCTCTATATAGTTTCCTTTAACGGTTATAGTTGCATTACCCTTCCACTCTCCGCTTTCGATTTTGCCGTCGATGGTAGGCGTCAAAACCGAAGGTTTGGCTTCAACGAAATCGCAAGCTTCACCGTCTGGATAGAAACTGCCATACAAATAGTCTGGCACATCTTCGCCGAGGAGCTCGTAGATTTGTCTCAAGTAACATTTGAAAATCGGGTCGAAAGTTTTCGGGCTTCCCATCTCCGAAGCGTACCAGAAGCACCAGTCTGAAGCTTCAGCTCTGTACAACGCGTCTAAAGTCTGGTTATATTCAACTGTTCCTTTCCAACCCGGATGAGTCTCGTTGTATTCGATTATTTTCTCCCTTGCAGCCTTACGCCACATATGAGCGATATTTTCTTGTTTGTCGCCAATCCATATTTTCAGACGCATGTCAGCTCCAGACCATGTGGCTTCGGGCACTGCTTGAGTCTTAGTTTCGGAGGGAAGGTCGTCGTACCTCGTTATGTTGGAGATGTCAACATCTGCCAGTTTGAGTACAGTTTGCGACGTTTTAGGAACAACCTTATCAATTTTGTCTATATGGTCTTGAATATACTCGTAAGGCGTCGTTGTTTTTATCTTTTCATCGTTTTGGAGTTCAACAAGCCTTTGGTAGAGTGCTTCTAGAAAATCGTCTCCATTGTTTATGTATGCCTCCCACGGGTTTTCCCCGTCTAGAGCTATTGTTAGAACCATCTTTCCATCAGTGTTGTGCTGCTGAATGTCAAGAACCTTGTTGACGAAATCGTTTACAGCTTCATCTGTGGATTTACCCGAATACTGAAAACCTATAGCGTTTGAAAGTTCCGTGTCTCTGAAGAAAATATAGAAATCTTTTCCGATATCCACCTTGTAAGCAACGTAGAGGTTTTCAGGGTTAGCAGTGCTGACTCCTGCCATTTGCAAAACACACTCGTCAGCAGCCGTCCAGTTGATTCCGTTCTCAGCCATTACTCTCAAAGATTCCTCGTTTATCGCCATTTCCGGAGCCCACATTCCATGCGGAGTCTTTCCAAAAGTTTCACGGAAAAGCCCTATTCCCTTTTTTACCTGAGCATCTAGGTCCTCTCTCCAGCCGAAATCAACAAGCAAAGGCATTATGGGGTGTGTGTAAGGCGAGGGGATAATCTCTGTTTGACCGTTGTCTAGGAGTTCCCGATGTTTCGGTATAACCAAGCCCATTATCTCCTTCTGTTTCTCCAGAACCAACGCAAGCTCAGTTTGATTATACAATGGCGAAGGACTACTCGCACGAGTTCTTAGCGGCGCCAGTTCAGGGTCGGAATTCGCGACTTTAGGGTCTATCCACAGAAGGTTGAAGAGCACAGCCAAGTCAATAACATCCTGGTCTGTAAAGCGTCCAGTGATTTCTGCTTTCATCTCGTCAGGTGGCAAGTCGCCGTATTCGCTGAACAAGGCGTCCCTTTTCTGTTTCAAAGCGTTAAACCTTGTGAACTTCGTGACTATTCTGTCCCAGTTTATGTCAAAGAAACCTCCCGGCACTTCAAGCATAGAAAATTCTTCGTCAATCGTTAGTTCAGTACCGTTTGCTATCTTCCACGAAATATCTTGTCGGACATCCGTGGCATTGTTTTCCACATAATCGTTCAATTGTTGCATCAGCGAACCGGTAAATGTAAACGTAACTTTGATGTCGGGATAATTTGAAACTATGAGAGCCATCTTGTAATAGTTTCCAACAGAGTGCATCCTTACCCATGGCAAGATGTACTTGTTTTCTGTAGGACTGTAATAAAAAGGCTGGTGGAAATGCCAAATTATGATGAGGTTTAAAGGCTTCGGCTCCTGTGCTTGCAACGTAGGGATACAGAGGCTTAGACCAGCAAGGGCTATCAAAGCTAACAACAGTAAAGTCAACACGTTTTTCTTCAATTAGGTTCACCAGAACGAGTTTTTATTAACTTACCCTTAAAACAGTTTCCGTAACCACAGTAAAACCAGCCCTTTCAAGGAAAATTCTATAAAGACAGCCATGTATTAGGTTTAAGGATGTGAATTAAGATGGTCATATCTAAGAAGATAAAGATATTGGCGGCAATAATCGTCATAGCCATCGTTGCATCAGCAGGTGTGTATTTTCTGTTCTTCACAAAACCCCGTGCAGACGTAATAATATGGGCTGCCGTTCTGCCCTCAGAAGAGGAACTTACCTTGGAGTTCATAGAGAAATTTCACGAGCAGTACCCTAACATAACAGTTGAACTCGTTAACGTAGCTGATCTCAGAACGAGGCTTCTGGCAGCTATACCCGCTGGAAAAGGACCAGACCTATTTATGTGGGCGCATGATTGGACAGGTGAGTTTGCAGAAGCCGGTTATATCGTGCCCCTTGACGAGTATGTGACCCAAGATTTAAAAGATGAGTTCATAGACGTCGCCATGGACGCTTGCACGTATAATAACAGCGTTTACGCCTTACCAATAGCAGCTGAAACCGTTGCGTTGATATACAACAAAGACATAGTCGCGGAACCACCGCAGAACGTGTCTCAGCTAGAAAATATGATGAAGAATTACGTAATTCAACATCCGGGCAACTTCGGAATAGCATGCCAGCTTGACCCATACTTTGTTTCAGCTTGGCCGCATGGATACGGGGGATACTACTTCAGAGACGAAGACAAATCGGTAGGCGTCAACAATACTGAAACCGTGGAAGGAATAGAATTCTTTATGGAGCATTTCAAGCCTTACATGTCCACTGACACTTCAAGAGAAGCCCAAGTAGCGATTTTCGTCGAAGGAAAAGCGCCTTTCCTCATCGATGGACCTTGGGGACTCGGCACGCTTCGAGACAAGAATATGTCTTTCGGAGTAACTCTTCTGCCAAAAATAGATGAGATAGACGCGTGGCCAAAGCCTTATACGGGAATCAAAGTTATCTGGATGTCCAGCAATGTTTACGATAAGAAGAAAGCATTTACTTTCCTAAAGTGGCTTACAACCAATACTGAATATATTAAGCGCAGAGCCTTAGAGCTTGGCTTTATTCCGGTCTTGAAAGATGTGCTTCAAGATGCTGATGTTAAAGCCGACGAAGTTGTGTCGACCTATGCGGAACAAGTTGAACTTGGAATAGCTATGCCGAAGAGTAAAGAAATGATGAAAGTTTGGGGACCAGTAGGCGATGCCTTAAACGACATCTTTCTCGGAGTTAAGACCGCTGATGAAGCGTTAGACGAAGCCCAGCAAAAGATATTAGAAGCCTTAGGGAAAACTTAACTCGATAATAGGTAAGTGTACTGATGGTGGAAAAAGAAAGAACTCGAGGTGCATGGGAAAGTAGAATAGCCTTTCTACTAATAATTCCCAGCTTAATAATTTTCCTGTTTTTTAATTTGTATCCCATAATTTATTCCGTTTTCCTAGCCTTTACTAACGCTGAATTCACCAACATAGCTGGCAGATACTCTTTTATAGGGATGGAAAACTTTGCAAAACTTCTTTTTCACCCGGATACCCGCTTCTATTACGTGTTAGGAAGAACTGCTCTCTTCGTCGTTACCAGCGTGCCGCTAAAAGTTCTTTTCGGACTAGGCTTAGCTGTCATATTTAACTCAAGACTAATTAAAGGAGGAAAAATACTCCGGTCGCTACTCATACTCCCGTGGACCATACCAGCAATGTTATCTATCCTCGTATGGAGAGGGCTGTTCAACCTTGATTTCGGAGCTATAAACCAGATGCTTCAATCTTGGGGTTTTCCCCGGGTTAACTGGCTCCAAGACACAACGAATGCCTTCATAGTTTACAACATAGTTGAAGTTTGGCTTGCCTACCCCTTTATGATGACAGTTATTTTAGCGGCTCTCCAGAGCGTCCCGCCCGAGCTCTACGATTCCGCGAGGGTTGACGGCGCTGGAACATGGCAGAGGCTAAGATATATAACTCTGCCGCTAATCTTTAGACCCCTCTGGTTCGCCACAATCCTAACTTCAAGCGCTTCCTTCCAAGCATTCCTGGTGCCTTTCGTACTAAACGGAGGAGGACCTGCCAGAACCAATGAAATGGTAATGGTTTACGGCTATAAAGAAGCTTTCCAGCTAGGCAATTACGGCTACGCAGCGGCTTTCATGGTGATAATCTCTCTGATTGTCACGGCGTTCATGCTGGCTGGAATGAAAGCTGGAAAAATGGCGGGTGAAGAAGAATCATGAAGAAAAGAATGCTTACCTTGATATTGACTGTTCTTCTTACGGCGAGCGCGGTTCTAATCGTCGTAATCTTCCTGTTTCCGATCTATTGGGTAGTGCTAAGCTCGATTAGACCGTATGGAAGCCTTTTCACAACAAAGTTCGAGTTAATCCCCAGCGAAGTTACATGGGAAGCCTATACATGGCTTATATTTGAATCTAAATTCTTCCTCTGGTTAAGAAACAGTCTGATAGTTTCCATTTTAACCGTTGTCTTTACGCTAGTACTTGTAATTCCTTCAGCCTACTCTTTTTCCAGATTCAAGTTTTTTGGAAAGGAAAAGTTTCTTTACGGATATTTAGTTTTCACCCAGTTCGCCGGAGGAATGGGAATCGCCGGGCTTATAGCCCTCTACGCCATCTTGGCATACCTTAACCTTCTTAACTCTCTATTCGTGCTCGCATTAATCTATGCAGCTGGCAACGTTCCCTTCAACACATGGCTGTTAAAAACCTATTTCGACACGATTCCAAGAGACTTTGACGAAGCCGCGCTTGTAGATGGTGCTAGCTACTTCAATCTAATTGTAGACGTGTTGTTGCCCATAGCGAAACCAGGCATAGCTACTGTTGCGATTTTTTCTTTCATGGGAGCTTGGGGCGAATTCATTCTAGCTCAAACGATCCTAAGTCCGGAGAATTACACTTTACCCGTTGGTCTCTATTCCTTCGTAGGGCAGTTTGAAACCAAATGGAATTATTTTTCAGCCATGGCTATCTTGTTCGCCGTTCCCGTGGTAGTTATGTATCTTCTAGCTCAAAGATACCTCCAAATGGGTTTAGCCATGGGAGGCGTTAAAAAATAATCATGTTCTGGAGGACGTGTTATGGCTAAGGTATTATTAAAAAACTTAACGAAACGCTTCGGAAAAGTTGTGGCCGTAGACGGAGTAAGCGTAGAAGCCAAAGACCGAGAATTCCTTGTTTTGCTAGGTCCTTCTGGGTGTGGAAAAACAACGATTTTGCGTTGTATCGCTGGTTTAGAAATTCCTGACGAAGGAGAAGTATACATAGGCGACAGGCTGGTTAATGATTTGCCGCCTAAAGATAGAGATGTCGCCATGGTTTTCCAGAGCTACGCGCTTTATCCTCACATGACCGTTTACGACAACATTTCCTTTCCATTGCGGATGAGAGAAATTCCCGCTTCAGAAATCGAAGAAAGGGTGAAAAAGGTAGCGGAACTGCTTCAAATAGCTCATCTGCTAGACCGGAAGCCTAAACAACTAAGCGGAGGGGAAGCTCAAAGAGTTGCTTTAGGAAGGGCGATAGTTCGAGAGCCGAAGGTTTTCCTCATGGATGAGCCCTTAAGCAACTTGGATGCCAAGTTGCGCATTCATATGCGAGCTGAGCTTAAAAGGCTTCAAAGAGACCTAGGCATAACAACAATCTATGTAACTCACGACCAAGTGGAAGCCATGACCATGGCTGACAAGGTTGCCGTGCTTAAAGATGGAAAACTTCAACAAGTGGCGCCTCCAGACAAGCTTTATTCCAGCCCCAGCAACCTTTTCGTAGCAGGATTTATCGGAAGTCCTCCCATGAACTTCATAGACTGCAGCCTAGTTCTTAAGGATGAAGAAGTGTTCTTGGACGCTGGAGCTTTCGTTTTAAAACTTGAGGGAACAGTCGCTGAAATACTTCGAGAAAAAGGAGCCACGAAGCTCGTGATAGGAATCCGTCCCGAAGACGTGAGTTTCGTAAACAAGGCGCATGGAAAGATTTTAGGCGAAGTATACATGAAAGAGCCTCTCGGAGCTGAGACAATAATAGATGTAAAGGTAGGCGAATACTTGGTCAAAGTAAGGGAAAGAGTAGGGTTTAAGACAAAAATAGGGGACAAAGTCTGGATGGGCTTCCCCTTGGACAAACTACATGTTTTCGACAAAAAAACAGGAAAAGCAATAATTTAGGCTCCAACATTTTCAGTTACTGCTTCGAAACCCGCTTCGCAGCCTCCATTCCCCAATTTTCCCAAGATAGGTTCCGTCAAGCATGTATATTTCAGCGTTTTCTAGGTCTACGCTTCGGCTTCTGAGGATTGGTCCAACTATTTTTTCGCTTTTCTTTTCTAATGGCTTCTCGTTTATGGGTCGTCCTCCTAGAAAGTCATTGAACTGCGGCATTATTACGAGTTTTTTGGCTTTCATTTTGAGTTTTTCTCCGGTTTGTTGAGCTGATTTTTTGAGGATTTGCTCCGCGAGGGTGGACGGGTTTAGTTTGGCTTTTATCCATACTTGTTTGATGATTCTGAAGCCTAAGGGGTCTCGGAAGGCTATTACCGGGTGTACGTGTCCCATGACTAGAACTCGGCTTTCTAGGAGTTTTGGAGCTGGCCACGTGTGTCCGTGGAACAGCCCTACACCTTGTATGGTTATTCCGGTTGGCGGCGTTATCTCTATGTCTGGGGGTAGCAGCGGCGCTAGGTTTCCGTCATGGTTTCCGGGAACGACGCGTATGTCGGCTATTTTCCTTTTCAGTTTTTCGAAGAAGGCGGGCACGTCTCTCCATTCTTCGAGCTGTGCTGTTGCAACGGTATGCTTCACATCGCCTAACATTACGAGCGTGTTGGGCTTATACCGGTCTATTAGCTGGAGCAAGCGTTTCAGAAGTTTCGGCGTTTGAGACGGGACGTGTACTCCTTGGTTGGTGAGGGTTACTTCCCATCCTATGTGGAGGTCTGCGACAACTAGGGTTCGTGTTTCTCCAGCCTTGATGAGCAGCGCCGGATGTGGCTGAAGCAGCACAATCATTATGCGTTTTCACCGCGAATTAGGTTCAAGATTTTCTGGTAAAGGGTTTTGTTGCCTGCTGCTATGAAGGAGACTCTTCGTTGAGGGTGCAGCTCGGCGTTGAGCGTCATGCCTTCGGGTGTTGTGATGATAGCCCCGGCCTCTCTTATTATGAGGTAGGCGGCTGCCATGTCTGTTACCCGGAGTTTTCCCCGAATGTCTATGAAGCCGTCTGTTGTGCCGTCCGCTACGTAACACAGCTCTAGGGCGTTAGCGCCCAGATGCCTTAGATGCTTAACTTCCTTGACAACGCGGGTTAGTTTCGACGCAAGTTCAGCTATTCGATAAGTGTTGAAGTCTACGCCTATCAACGCGTCGGACAGAACTGTGAGCGGTGAAGGCGTGATGGCTTCGTTGTTTCTGAAGGCGCCCTGCCCCCGTTCCGCAAAATACACGACGTCATGATATAGGTCGCTGACCAAGGCGAACTCCACAGATGCTAACTCGGGTTTTTTCGACACGGCGATTGAGGTTGCCATGAAAGGGACGCCTCGGTTAGCGTTCGTTGAGCCGTCTAGAGGGTCAACCGTGACGTAAAACTGTTCTGGGGTAGCTCCAAACTTTTTGATTCCGGATTCTTCACTTATCAACGTGTAAGAAACCTTATGCTTGGCTAAAACGTTTATCAACGCCTCTTCGGCTACGAGGTCTATTTGTTTTATTTCGTCTCCTCCAGCGCCTATGCCTAAAGATTTTCGTTCTCTTTTCTGAAAAAACGGCATAACAGCCACTCGGATTTTTTCTGCGGATTCGAAGAGAATTCTCCGCCATTCCACGTTCATCGGTTTCATCTCAACCTCAGAATGGTTGAAACGTATAATTTAGGTTTATCATAGAGACGTATAGAAGTTTAGAAAAAGAGGGGGATGAAAGCGCACATGTTCCGCGCGTTTCGTGTTTACTCTGGGAACACGTAGGCTTTGGCTCTGAGCCCCAGCCACATCCGCGTGTCCGTCTTGAAGACGCCTACTGACCTAGCGACGTAGAGTCGTCCGCCCATCCAGAAGTATTCCGCGTACAGCCGAATCACGAAGGTCTGGTTTTCGCCGTCGACGCCTGTTAGCCAGAGGAATACTTGGTCTTTTCTGTGGAAGATTTTGCCTCCGCCGCACGTTATCTCATAAACTGTTCCGTTGATGTCAGCTGTTCCTTGCGCTCCTAAGATTGGGGTAAATGGTCCGTGTCTCTCGCCGAGATATAGGGTGAAGTTTAGTTCAGCCGGCATCTTTACGGTTTCGTTTTCGATCTGTTGTCTAGCTATTCCACGAGCGTAGACTTCGACGCGTTTCGAATAGCACAGCGGCTCTTCCGCCTGTGCTGAAGCTGCGAATATCACTGTAGACGCAACTGCAACCACGAGGGTTACTGCGACTATGGCTATGAGGGCTTTCTTCTTGCTTTTTATGGTTATCATCCTTTTCACCTTCAAGAAAGCCTTTCGACGTGGATATTTATAGATGTGAGGCATGATTCATCTGAACGAATCGTACATCCAGAATATTGTTTCCGAATTCACAAGCTTTTTCGACCACGCTTCGTAATGCTTCATTTATGGAAGCAAACGCAGAAACATTTACGGTAATTCCAGCTATGGCATCTCTGGTTTTATCCATTTTCCTAGCGTTTTATTCGCTACAGTTACCCGACCCCACTGCACGAAACCTCTTGTTCATAGTCGCGCTTTCCCTTTTCTACGCGGGAATTCTACTAGCCCTCGGATGGGCTGTCTACTGGGGAATATACCGGAAAATTAAATAATTTTACGGGCAGAGAATTCTAGAAGAGGCGCTTGCGAAGTGTTTATCGCGTTTCCTTTAACGATAGCACTATGGATGAGTTTTCTCGTTGAAATGAAAATGATAGACAACGCATTGAAAAAACGTAGCGAAGCTTTAGAAAGAACCCGCGTTTCTTCTTTAGGTAGAGGCATTCCACTTCCCATATGGATTTCCGCAGCTATCATTTTCTTCTTTATCGGTTTTCTTCACGGAACGCGAAGCATGAGGACTCCTATGCACATATATCTCATCGGAGCGGTTATTTGCCGAGGAATAATATTTCTAATAGTCCACGAACTAACAGCTGAAAAGTCGTTTCTGCGAAGGATGACGCGTCAGCGTTTACGTCCCGCAGTGTCTATTTTTTTGTTCGGATTGATGCTTTTCGCTTTCGTTTTAGGACCAATAATCATCCCTCGAGGGATAGGGTATCTGCGCGCCTGTGAAATGTTGAATATTCTAACTCGTTCTGAAGACGCGACGGTTGACACGTTTCCCGAAATCAGCCCGTCTGATTTGAGGGTTACCACTCGAGAAATCGCTGAGAGCATATGCGAGATTAGAAAGTCAAGCGCAGCTTCTTGGATTACCAGCGTCAATTTAGGCATGTA
>QMXC01000023.1 GCA_003661945.1 Candidatus Bathyarchaeota archaeon
ATAGACTACGCGTTCGAATACAAGTCGGTCGCCGTGCAGCATGGACTAAAATACGTGGAGTTGCCCGACGAAATCAACTTGTCCAAATGGGAGCTACGCGACTACTATGCACAAGTGAACGTAACAATCCGGAAGGGCGAAGAAAAAATGGTTATCGCAGGCGCTCCTATACTCTACGGATTGACGATTCCTAAAAACGCGGTTCACAAGGAGCTCGCTATAGACTTTGTTCAATTTCTCCTCAGCGTGAAAGGTCGAGAGATAATTAATGAATGCGGGCAGAACGTAATTTATCCAGCCTACACGGACAATGTTTCAAATATTCCTAAACCGCTTAAAGAACACGTAGTTGGCCTTCCGAGTTGAGGCGTCATGTCGCTGATTAAAAATAGAAGCCCGTTCGTGGCTCTTTCAACTGTTCTAGGGGTTTTCATGTTAATTTTCCTTCTGTTGCCGATATTCAACACGGTTTCAACTTCAGCGAACAGGCTTGGAGAAGCAGTAGTAGACGTAGATACCGGAAGCGCTATACTAACCAGCTTTTACGCGGCTTTCTTGGCTACGCTTATAACGTTTATTTTCGGAACACCGCTCGCCTACATCTTAGCAAGATACGACTTCAAAGGCAAAACACTTATTGACGCTGCAATAGACCTTCCAATTCTCATCCCACACAACGCCGCCGGGATTTCCCTTCTGATGCTTTTAGGACCAAAATCCCTTCTCGGCTCGGCTTTCTCCGGCATAGGCTTAAGCTTTGTTGACACATTGTTCGGCGTCGTAGCGGCTATGACGTTTGTGAGTTCACCGTTCATGATAAGAAGCGCTGAGGAAGCCTTCAAATCCGTTAATCCCGGACTGGAAAAGGTTGCGCGGAGCCTTGGAGCGTCCAGCTTTGGAGCTTTTGCCAACGTGACTTTTCCGCTGGCTTTTAGGGGGATACTGACCGGATGTCTTCTCACGTGGGCTAGAAGCGTAAGCGAGTTCGGAGCAGTCATAGTTTTGGCTTTCTATCCGAAGACAGCGGCGGTTCACCTCTACGAAGTGTTCATCAACTGGGGATTGAACGCAGCTACGCCTATAACAGCACTCTTAATAATAACCGCCGTAGGAATCTTTGCATTAGTGAAACTCATCTCAGCTAAACCGCTTAAACCAGTCTACAGCCGACAGGAAAGTTGAAGAGTTGAGCGTCTGCATACAAAGGCTTTCAAAAAGTTGGGGCGACTTCGCAATACGAAACATAGACCTCGAGGTTGAAAACGGAGAGTACTTCGTATTGCTCGGACCGACAGGAGCTGGAAAAACCCTTCTCCTAGAAACGATTGCTGGTTTCCATAAACCCGACACGGGGGAAATATGGATAAACGGAAAGAACGTAACAAGTCTTCCTCCGGAAAAAAGGAGCATAGGCCTCGTTCCTCAACAGTATATGATTTTCCCCCACATGACCGTTAAACAAAACGTCGAGTTCGGCTTGAAAATTCGCAAAGTCCCTAAAACTGAACGCGAGAAAGCCGTAAACGAAGTCTTAGAATTGGTAGGGTTAACTCATCGCCGCAACCGGTTTCCAAGCACACTAAGCGGAGGAGAACAGCAGAAAACAGCGCTGGCAAGGGCGCTCGTAATAAAGCCTAAAATCCTACTCCTAGACGAGCCTTTAAGCGCTCTAGACGTGAACACGCAAAAAAGGCTGAGAGAAGAGCTTAAAGCTATACACGAGGAACTGGGCATAACAACCATCCACGTAACCCACAACCATTTTGAGGCTCACATGCTCGCAGACAAGGTGGCAATTATGAAAAACGGGGCAATAGTTCAGAAAGGGTTACCCGAAGAAGTTTTCCGCAGACCGAAAAACGATTTTGTAGCCGAGTTCGTGGGGTTCGAAAATCTTTTCGAAGGGAAAATTCTAGCGACCCGCGGAGGATTAGCCACCATCGACTTAGGCGGCGTAACAGTGGAAGCCGTGACCTCAAAAAAGGGAAAATGCATGGTCGGAGTGAGACCCGACGACATCATACTTTCAAACAGCCTCTTTCAGTCGAGCATGCGAAACGTCTTAAAGGGGAGAGTAACCGGCTTAATCGACATGGGAGCCATCGTGAACGTCGTGGTGAAAGTGAAGAACGTTTCGTTCACAGCTCTAATCACCAAAAGGTCTCTTGCCGACATGGGGCTGGCTGAAGGGAAAGAGGTTTACCTAGCTTTCAAGGCTTCAGCTGTTCACGTGTTGTAGAACCCTCGTTTCTCGCATGCTCAAGTTCATATAAAATCACTAGGGCTTCGCCTAAAGGTACGCCCAGTCTAGCCGCAAGTTCCTCGGGCGTGATTTCCGGGTTCTCTGAAAACACGACGTCGCGCACGTAAGCCTTATGGTGAGCATACATGACAAGCGCATGAACTGTTTCAACAAGAATCTCCCACAACGGGTTGTTGACGTATTCCTTAAACTCGTTAATCCTGCTCATAGCCCTTCCACATTGTATTTCTATGTCGTCGTGGCTCAATTCGTTTTCCCTCGTCTGCAATCTGGAACCGTAAAGTATATTTCCCGGCGTACGTGTCTAAACGCTCTAAGTCTGCTTTCAACCGAATCATTGACCGGAAGGAGCACGAGGATGGTGATTAAAGCAGTAATCTTCGACCTCGATGGAACGCTGATAGACTTCAACATCGACTACAAGAGGATACGGGGTGAAGCAAGAAACTTTCTAACAAGCCAGGGAATACCGTCGTGTATTTTTTCCCGAAACGAAAGCATCTTCGAAATGTTGAAAAAAACCAAAATCTACATACGAAACAACGGCGAGTCAGACGAGAAATTCGAAGCCGTACGCAGAAAGGTTTTCGAGATAGCGGAAAAACATGAACTAGAAGCCGCCCGCACCACGCAGTTGCTTCCCGGCGTAGCTGAAACCCTTAAAATCCTGAAGAAAATGAATCTTAAAATGGGAATTTCCACGATAAACAGCCGAAAATCCGCAGATTACGCTCTAAAAAGATTCGGAATAGCCCATTTCTTCAACGCGGTAGCCACACGAGACGACGTTCCCGAAGTGAAACCCAGCCCGCTGCATGTTGAAACGGTTCTAAAAACTCTAGGCGTGAAGCCTTCTGAAGCCTTGATGGTGGGCGACTGGAGCGGCGACATGAAAATGGCAAACGAGGTAGGCTTAATCGCCGTAGGCTTACCAACGGGGTTCGCAACAGTAAAACAGCTAATCGAAGCCGGAGCCAACTACATCATAACCTCGCTGATAGACCTACCGACGCTTATCCAGCAAATAAACAGAACAGAATAAGAGGAAACTAGGCTGGTTTGAAATAGTATTTCGGCCAAGCAGGCCATTCCGAAGGCAAGCTGGAGTCAAACGCTATTTCGAGTTCCATGCCTACATGGAGGTTTTCGAGCTCAACTCCTTTTATCATTCCCGGAAGCCTTATTCCTTCTTCGAGCCTCACTATGCCTACGGTGTACGGCGTTAAGGGTTGAAACTTCGGCGGTGCCACGTGTATAACCGTGTATGTTTCAAGTCGACCTTTAGGCGTAAGCTCTTTCCATTGAAGCTTGTCTGAAAAACATTTGTCGCATACGGGTCTCGGCGGCAGCATGATTTTGCCGCATTCCATGCATTGGGCTGCCATAAGTTTTCCTTGACTCATGAACCTGTAGAACTGTTCTATGGTGAAGGGTGCTGTTTCCGCCATCGCTACTCCCTCCTATAAATGTGCACGGTCGCCGTGGCCCCTGAACCGCCGACGTTGTGGGATAGCCCTATCGCTGCGTCCTTCACTTGCCTTTTGTCCGCTTGGTCTGTTAGTTGCAAGTATATCTCGTATGCTTGAGCTGTTCCGGTGGCGCCTACCGGGTGTCCCTTCGCTTTTAGCCCTCCACTAGTGTTTACGGGAAGCCTCCCGTCGAGACGGGTTTCGCCGCTTTCCGCTAAGCGTCCTCCCATGCCTTCTTCGCAGAACCCTAGGTCTTCATAAGCAATTATTTCAGCTATAGTGAAGCAGTCGTGAACTTCGGCTACGTCGATGTCTTTAGGCGAGACCCCAGCCATTTCATAGGCTTGTTTAGCCGCGAGTTTAGCTGCCTTCAACGTAGTGTAGCTCTCCCTCTCATAGATTCCAATAGTGTCGCATGCGTGTCCAGTACCAATTATGTGCACTGGCATATCTGTGTATTTTTTCGCTAGTTCCGGCCTCGTTAGGATGAGGCAACTTGCGCCGTCAGTTATCAACGAGCAGTCGTAAAGTTTCAGAGGCCAAGCTATTACGCGTGAGCTTAACGCTTTCTCGAGCGTTACAACTTTTTGCATGTGAGCTTTCGGGTTTAGGCTTCCGTTGTAATGGTTTTTCACCGAAATATGCGCTAGCTGCTCTTCAGTCGTGCCATACATGTGCATGTGCGCAGTCGCCATCAACGCGTAAAGCCCGGGGAAAGTGATTCCGTGCCACTGCTCGAAAGGGAAGTCTGAAGCCATGGCTAGAAACTCTGTTACCTCGGGCGTCGTCCGATGCGTCATCTTCTCAACTCCACCTACCATTACCACGTCGTACATTCCGGAAAGTATAGCCATAATTCCCACTCTCAAGGCTACACCTGAAGACGCGCAGGCGGCTTCTGTTCGTAACGCGGCTATAGGCGTGAGTCCAGCCCAGTCCGCCGCCGTGGCGCCCGTGTGTCCCTGATGCTCGTAGGATTCACCCATATGTCCAATAAACAAGGCTTGAATGTCTTTTTTCGGGTCTAGGTTCGGACATCGCTCATAGGCTTCTTTTGCCGCTTGAGCGAAAAGTTCCCTACCGTAGAGTCCCTCCATCTTCCCAAACTTTGAAAGCCCAGCGGAAACTATTGAGGCTAACGGTTTCCCTTTCAATCCAGAGTTTCCCCCAATTTTCTGATGATAGAAGGTATTTAATGGAAGAAACTCGTATTTAAAAGTTGAAACGTTGGAAAGCCCTTGTTTCCTTTCAAAAGTTTTAATAGCATTATACAATGATAACGTAGTTTCTATGAGTTGAGGTGGAAAATTTGAGTGATGTTGCAATTGTCGGAGTGGGATGCGTCGGCTTCAAATCGATTATGCCAGAGCTTTCCTACAAGGAGCTGATGTTCGAAGCAGCTGTCAAGGCATACGAAGACGCTGGCGGAATAGACCCGAGGAAAGACGTTGACGCCTTCGTGACATGTGCTGAAGACTACTGGGAAGGATTCAGCATCTTCGACGAGTTCGTTCCAGATCAGTTGGGCGCGGTTCTCGGACACTTATTCACGGTGAGCGGCGACGGGCTGCTGGGCTTGGCTAACGCTTACATGCTGATAAAAACCGGACACTTCGACGTTGTCGTAGTAGAGGCGCACAGCAAAGCGTCGGACATACTGACCTTCTATGACATAGTTGCCTTCGCATTAGACCCAATCATGGTTCGACCGTTAGGCGGAAACCCCTACTACATTGCTGGAATGGAGATGCACCGCTACTTGGCGGAAACAGGAACAACGCTTGAACAGTGCGCTGAAGTAGTGGTGAAAAACAAGAGAAACGCCTTGGCTAATCCTTATGCGGCTTACGGCGCAGACATAACCGTTGACCAAGTGTTGGACTCTGAAACCTGGTTCTACCCGTTGAAAAAGCTTGAAGTAAGCCCGCTGTCCGACGGATGCATCGTAATGGTGCTTGCGTCGGAGAGGATGGCGAAAAAGCTTACAGACAAGCCCGTATGGGTTGAAGGGGTAGGATGGGCAACTGAAACGCCTAACCTCGAAACACGAGACTGGTGCAGAGCCATATACACCGAAATAGCCGCAGACATGGCGTACAAAGACGCTGGAATAACATGTCCACAACGCGAAATAGACTTCGTAGAGCTAAGCGACCTGTTCGCCTACAAGGAGCTTCAACACTTAGAAGCGTTAAGGCTCTGCAGATACGGCGAAGCTGGAATGCTCCTCGAAGACGGAGTAACTACCCGAGACGGCGACCTACCCGTAAACGTTTCAGGAGGATGCCTCGGAATGGGCTACGCACTCGAAGCTTCGGGAATGCAGAGGCTCCTCGAAGCGGTTCTCCAGCTACGCGGCGAAGCCGAAGGAAGACAAATTCCAGACGCTGAAGTTGGCTTAGCCCACACTTGGCGTGGAATCCCAACAGCTACAGGCGCGGTAGCCGTGTTAAGCAACATAAAGGAGTGAAAAGGAGGAAAACAAATGTTTGGAAAGAAAAGAGTTGCAATAGTGGGCGCTGGCTTAACGCTTTTCAGAAGAAACTTGAAGGAAACCGGGAAGGAACTCGCGTATGAAGCTTCAAAAATGGCTTTAGACGCGGCTGGAATGGAGCTAAGCGACATTCAAAGCGTGGTTATGGGAACAGCTCCAGACGCCTTCGACGGAGTGCACATGAAAGGCGAATATTTGGCTGACGGAGCTGGAGCCCGCAACAAACCCTACGTCCGAGTCTACGTAGGCGGAGGAACAGGAGTATTCACCCCGCTAGCGGGATGGTGGCACGTAGCCAGCGGACAATTCGACACGTGCCTAGTCGTGTGCGAAGAGAAAATGTCCTCGTGCTTCCCGCATCCAGCATACGCGTTCACAACCATATTCGACAACATACTTGCACGGCCGCTGGGCACAACGCTCATATGGATATTCGCCCTCGAAATGCACCGGTACATGCACAAACACAACATCAAAAAGGAACAAATAGCCCGCGTAGCGGTTAAAAACAAGCGGAACGCGCTTGACCATCCGTGTGCGCAGCTGGCGGCGAACATAACCGTTGAAGACGTTTTGAACTCTGAAATCATGTGCTGGCCGGTTCAACGTTTGGACATAAGCCCGACAAGCGACGGTGCAGCGGCGCTCGTGCTGGCTTCCGAGGACGTTGCCAAAAAGGTTACGGATAACCCGGTTTGGATTGACGGCGTTGGCTGGTGCATCGACTCAACCATATGGACCAACCGCGACCTTTACTATCCGGACTACGTGGAATACGCGGCGCGTATGGCTTACAAGATGGCTGGAATAAAGAACCCGCCGAAGGAAATCGACTTGGCGGAACCCTACGATCCCTTCGACTATAAGGAGCTACACCACATGGAAGGGCTGCTGCTCTGCCGGAAAGGCGAAGCTCCAAAGCTCACCGAGGAAGGCGTAACCGCGCGGGATGGCGACCTACCCATATGCCCCTCAGGCGGACTGCTCGGCGTAGGCAATCCCATAGCAGCGGCTGGAGCAATGAAGGTATGCGAAGTTTTCTGGCAGCTACGAGGCGAAGCTGGAAAACGGCAAGTGCCCGGAGACCCGCGAACCGGCGTTGCCCAAGCGTGGGGCGACCTAATGCAGTACGGCTCCGTAATCGTGTTGAGGAGATAAAGAGCGAGGTGGAAAAGATGAGTGAAAAAATAAAGTCTTATCCCGGATTCCGCATAAAAACCGCTGACCTACGAGAAGGCAAAGTTCCATTTGAAGCTTGGCGTCCCAGAGTTCGCTACGCGTGGAGCGCAGGCATAGCCATGAGCCGATTCCTAGAAGAGCTTAAAAACGGAAGGATAATCGCCACTTACTGCAACAAGTGCGGGCGAATCATGGTTCCGCCGCGAGTGTTCTGCGAACAGTGCTTTAAGCCGGTTGACGGGTGGAAATACGTGAAGGACACGGGCACCATTAACACGTATTCTGTTTCCTTCATAGCTGGAGACGCGAGCAGAATCAAAGAACCCATCATAGTAGCTGTCATAGACATCGACGGCGCGTCGCCCGGAATGGGAATACTCCACAAAATAGGTGAAATCAACTGGAAAGAAGTAAAATTCGGCATGAAAGTCAAAGCCGTCTGGAAACCACCGGAAGAACGCGTAGGCTCCATCACGGATATCAAATACTTCAAACCAATAAGGGAGGAGACACTATAATGAGCCTCGAAAAAATCACAGACCCCAGAAGAATGAGACACTGGCTAGGACACATGGAAACAGACTACCGCTACACGCTAGGCATAGCAGGCGAAAGGTTCCTAAACGAGATAAAAGAAAACGCGCGGATAATGGGCGCCCGATGCAAGAGATGCGGCGTCATCTACGTCCCGCCGAAAATGTACTGCGAAGAATGCTTCGAAAAACTCGAAGAATGGATAGACCTAGGCACACGAGGCGAAGTATACACCTACACCATAGCCTACGTAGACATGGACGGAAACCGCCTAGCAGAACCAGTCATATACGCCCTTATAACGTTCGGCGACGCCTACGGCGGACTCATCCACAAACTAGGAGAAGTCAAACCCGAGGAAGTATGGATAGGCATGCCCGTCGAAGCCGTATTCAAACCGCCACAAGAAAGAAAAGGCTCCATCACGGATATCAAATACTTCAAACCAGCCCAATAACCCCATTTTCCTTTTCATCTTCAAAAACCCGAAACATACTTCTCAGTGAACTCCGTGTGCAACTTCGCGGTTTCCGCCGCTTCCACCATAGCTGCGTGTTTAACTGCTTTCTTCACGATTAATTTACATAACATGCTAAAAACCCGTAAAAACGCGGATACCGCCTACGCGGAAGTTGAGCGTCCCGGCGAATTCGCCGTATTGCTTGCTGCCTTCGGCACAGTCTTGTTTTTCGCCGAGTCCTTTCTTTACGTAATCCTTGTTTTTGGTGGAAGACTCGAAGTTTTTAACGCCTATTTTCTGATGTTGAGCTTTCCTTGCATGAGTTATGTGAGGGGCGTGGGGCTAGCGGTTATGGTTTTCGGCTATTTCCTCTTTTTGTGGAGTGTTGTGGCTCGGGGTAGATACGCTACTTCTTGGGAGATGCCGAGAAACCATAGGCTGGTGACTTGGGGTCCATACCGTTATGTTAGACACCCGTCCTACACTGGATACTTCTTGATGTTCGCTGGTCTGGCTCTGACATGGCTTAACCTCGTTGCATTCGTTCCCTTACTAGCTGTTCCCGGCTACGTAAAATTAACCTCGGTCGAAGAAGAGTTGCTGATAAAACGGTTCGGCGAAGAATACGAACGGTATCAACGGCGAACTGGAAAGTTCTTTCCGAAAACATTGAATAAGAATTAATAAGTTTATTAAATATTCTAGCTCTTTAGCTTTTTATCAAAGCGAGGTGAAAACTTGGCTGAAGTCGTTGAAAAAGGTTTGAAAAAGCTTGGGGTAACCGTTTCGAAGCCAGTCCTAGCTGTTCTCTGCATAATATTCGGGATACTTGTGCTACTGATTCCGGAACTTCTACAGCTAATCGTAGGGCTATTCCTAATAATCGAAGGCGCGCTTCTGCTCACGGACTACATGGAGATTCGAAGCCAGCAATCCAGCGCTTAGTCTTTAGGGGGCTATCTGAAACCTTCAAGGAAAGCTTCAACGTTTCCGCCCAAAACAGCGTGGTTGTAGCCGCCTTCCAAAACAGCGTAGCGTCTGCCACCGCAGACCTTTTCAGAAAACTCCCTTAAAATTCTGCCAATCTCCATATAATCTCCAGTTTTCAATACGCCGCCCCAGTCCTGCTCATGCTTATCGAATCCGGCAGAAACGGCTACAATGTCGAACTCCCTGTGCGCGTAGAGAAACCTTCGAAGGTTGCTTAGAAACTCTTGGCTTGAAGCTCCCTCTACGTGAAAATAAACGACTTCATTCGTGTCTGCAAATATGTTCGCTGTTCCATCGCCGAAATGCAGGTCGAAATCCACAATTAGAGCTTTCTCAACGAGTTTTTCCCTACGCAGCTTTTCCACGGATATGGCTATGTTGTTGAAGTAACAGAAGCCCCAGCTGTCGCCTTGGCTTGCATGATGCCCGGGCGGTCTAATCAAGCCGAAGGCTGGCTCGCCTTCCACGGCGATTTCTGCTGCTTTCAATGCTCCGCCAACCGCCAAGACGGCTACTTCGAAAACCTCGGGAAAACGCCTAATCCGTTCAACATGGGGCTGCCAATGAACCAGAAGCAAGTCTTCCTCTGTAGCTGGCTCTGGTTCCACGAACTCGAACTTTCCCTTCAACTGGTTGTATATGCATTCGATTCTCCCCGGAGCGGCTGCTGGGTCGGAAGCATAAACCGTGCAGTATTTAGGCGAATAGACTATTTTCACCAGAATCATCCCCTAGCTTATAGGGTATTGTATGGCTGTTATCCTCTTAAGGCTAACTATTAACGGAATCAAAACAATAAAGGAAACAATTA
>QMXC01000024.1 GCA_003661945.1 Candidatus Bathyarchaeota archaeon
CAAAACCCCTTAGTTTTTCTTAAACTTTGTTGTTTACCAACCTATCAAAGCTCGGAGTTTCCTTTGCCTTTCATGAAGTTTCTTTTACACCAACCTTTAAATATCATGGTTTAACCCCCCATTCTCATGGGGGCAACATAAATGCCTCAAATAAGATGCCCACACTGTGGAGCACGTATAAACCTAGAGTCTAGAAAAGAAACGGACTTCCGAATGATACTCGCATCACTAAAGAAGGGTCCTAAAACCTTTACGGATCTTCTCCGCGCCACCGAGCTGCCACGTAAAACGCTTAGTTTGCGTCTAAAGGAACTACGCGAACTTAAACTTATAGTAAAAGATGGAGGATACCGCCTAAATGACGAGCCCCCATCAAACCTAGGAGGAGAAATGTTGGAAAGATTGAATAAACCTGTACTTTTCACACGTAAACGCGTAATAGTGCTCTTCCTCATCCTCTGCATAGCTATACCCGTATCTTCCTATGTCCAAGCAAACATCCTGCCTAAAGAAGAAAAACAAGAGGAAATCACGCCGACGGTTTACTACGGAAATCTAACCGTAGCCGTAAAAATACAAAAGGTTCAAGACCTATTCACGTGGCAGGTAAAACTCAGCTATGACCCAGAAGAACTGGTGTTCCTAGAAGCTTGGAGAGGAGACTTCTTCGGGAAAGACGAAATCTTATCCGGAATATTCGCAAAGGACAAGTATGGAAAAGAATATGGAATAGAAAACTGGCTGGTTATAGGAGACACTTTGATAGGAAACTATTATCAACACATACCAGGAGTGAATGGAAGCGGAACCCTCGCCATAGTCAAATTCGCGATCAAGATTCCTACTGTGCCGAAAACGCCGAAGATAGTGTTTGACCAAGACACCTTCTTACTAAACAGTTATGGAAAAGAGCTACACTCAGCCTCTAGTATGCTGTCTGTAGAACGCATGTAAACCTCTTCAATTCCCCTTTTTCTTTTCAGCCGAGCTTCATTCCCAAAAAGAAGCCTACGGCAAAAGTTCCGAAGAAGGGCAGGTGAAGAATTATCGGTAAAACCCATTGGGCGACTTGTCCGCTTACTCCGAGAGCGTCCTTCGCTGCTTCTTCTAGTTTTCCGTAGTTTATGTTTATTATGCCTTTGTATGCAAGGTAGATTAAGGCTGCGAAGAAAAGCCCTATAATTATTGCGATGAGTTTTGTGATTTTTTTGAAGGCGTAACCAACTATGAAACCGCCTATTCCTCCTATTCCAAGCTGGTATACGAAAGGGATAATCATTTCACGTTTACACCGTGGGTTGCGTCTTAGTTTTTGATTAGTTAAACTATTTAAGTTCTTCCCGTGGAATATTCTGGTTGGTGGTTTAGTTGGATTTGATCTGGATATATTTACTGAATCTTGCTGTTACGGTTGCTATGTTCGTTGTTTTGGTTTTCCGTGCGTGGATAGAGCTTAAGAATTATAAGTTGATGTGGAAGGAGCTGGAGTGGCGGAGAACTTACGAGGTGGTTGGGCGTATTTTGAAGGCGGAGAAGGATTTGTTTTCTAACGTTGAGGGGGGAGAGGAGCTTTATGCTTTGCTTTGTGAGATGTTTAAGGTTCCGAGGGAGTAGCTGTTAGGGTGAATGCCAGCAGTCAATCAGCTCAACCTTTACGCGTCCTTTCTTTTCCTTTCCGTATCGAATTAACGGTTTGGTCAGATGCCTTTGAGACCTAGGCTCGGTTACATACCAGCCGGGTTTCAGTTCACGTTTCTCTTCAACCGCTACTTTCTTTGCATTGGGGTCTTTAAAGTCGCATTTTCGGCATCTAAAACCCTTATTTCGACCCATCGATTCCATTCGTCTGCCGCATTTCGGACACCTCGGGTTTTGATATGAAAACCGGGGGGCAAGTCGAATTATGTGAAGTTTTTCCAAGTTGATTGTTAGCGGATGGTCCGCTGGCTCGCGGACTCCTCCACATACCTCCACATGGTCGCCCCTGATTAGTTTTTTAGCGATTTTCCTCAGTTTTCCCGTAGGTTCGTAAGCTGCGCAGTCTATGGTTGCGGTTCTATCAGTTATAGTGAAGATGACGTGGCTTCCAGGGATGGTTTTCGGGTTTGAGGCTACTGTTCCGCGGACAATTACTGGGTGGAAGGGTTTGACGTCTTTTATGGAATTTACGGGTTTCAAGTGGGCGTCTGTTCCGTGGTTGGTTCGGAATATCACCCATCTTTCGATGGGTTCTAAGGGTTTTATGATTTTAAATGCCTTTTTTACGGCTCTCGGTGTTTCTCCTCTGACGCCGTATAGGATTGGGTCGGGTCCGCGTGGAGTTATCAGTATTCTACCGGTTTCTGCGTCAACGTTGTTGAAGGTCTCCGGAAAAGTTTCCTTGTCCATTTTTTTCACGGATTCAGCGTCTATTTTTCTCGGCGTTCCTCTGTTTTCCGGTGTGCGGTAGGCGATTAATTCATAGGTGTGGTCGTTTTCTAGGGTTTCGCCTATAGCGGATAAACCGCCGATTATTCCCCTTCCTTTCTTGAACCCTACCGCTTCAGCTTCGAAACGTTTGATGAGGCTTAGCGCTTTTTTCTTGGTTACTATGCCGGTTATCGCTTTCGAAGCGAATTCTCGAATTTCTTTCGGCACTTTTTTGCGGGTTAGAAAGACTATTCCAGGGTCTGTTCCTTCCCATTCTAGGTCGGAGTTTTGTTCAACTTCGCTGACTACGGCTTCTTTTACTTCGACGTCCATTTCCATGGGACATGTTATCCTTAAGCATAAGGCGCCGTTTCCACGGGTTTTCCAAGGCACGTTAGGGTTCAACCGAACGAGGTTAGGGTAATCCAAAAATTGGACACCCATCTTAGACAATTTCTCAACTAGCAAAGCGGCTATATATGTGGTACATCCCCTTCGAGGCGAGTCCGTGTCGTCGAAGCCTATGTGCATGGTTTCGTATTGCATTAGTTAACCGTCCGCGGAAACCATTAGAGAATATGTTTGGTGGAAAATAAGCATAACTTGGGCTACGTGACTCTTAAGTAAAAAAGAAGGAAAGGGAGGTTTACGATGATTCTTCGACAACTATCATTGTTAATGTTGACCTTACCTTATCGAGCCTTCGAACGTGCCATGTGACTATTTCTTTTAGTTTATCCATGGACTCTGCGGTTACTTTGGCGATTATGTCGTAGACTCCGTAGACTGCGTAGGCTTCAGCTATGCCTTCGACGTTTTTAAGGGCTTTAAGTACTTCAGCCTCTGCGCCTATCTCGGTATTTATTAAGACGAATGCTGACGGCAATTTTGCTCTCCGCTTTTATTGTCTATTTATTAGCTTAAAATAGTTTACCATACTAAAATGCATAAAAGAACCATGAAACGTTAAAAGACTGAATGTGCTAGGCTATTTCAAGGTGTAGAAACTTGAAAGAGGAAATGATTAGCGTAAAGAAAATGAAGGCGTTGGAGCTTAACGCCGAATATTTCGGGGTTTCTAGGCTGCAGTTAATGGAGAACGCTGGAAGAGCTGTTGCAGAAGAGGTGTCGGCTCGTTTTGACGCTGGAAAATCTAGGGTAGCGGTTTTTTGCGGCTTAGGGGGAAACGGTGGCGACGGGTTCGTAGCCGCTCGGCATCTGTTAACTAAAGGATTCGAAATAACCGTGGTCATAGCTGGAAACCCGAAGAAAATCTCGGATGCAGCCGCGCTTCAGAACTGGAACGCGCTGGAAAGCTTGAGAGATTACTTGACTATTCACGAGGTTTCCGACAGTTCGAATATTCCCCGGGTAAAGGCTGAAGTAATAATAGACGCGTTACTCGGGATAGGGCTTAAAGGAAAGGTTCGCCCGCCGGTTTTACAGTTGATAAGAACAATCAACCGGGTGAAAGGCTTTCGACTGGCAGTAGATGTTCCTTCGGGGATAGATGCTGACACCGGAGAGATTTTAGGTGAAGCTGTGAAAGCCAACCTCACGGTAACTTTTCACAAGATAAAAACCGGAATGAGGAATGCTCATGAATACACGGGTGAAATAGTCGTTAGAGACATAGGAATTCCCCCACAGGTTGAAAGCTTAGCTGGTCCTGGCGACGTGGTTTTGACGAAACGAAAGAGGACACGAGAAGCGCATAAGGGAGATTTCGGGAGGCTCCTTATAGTTGGCGGAAGCGAGGAGTTTAGCGGAGCCCCAGCTTTAGCTGCGATGGCTGCCCTACGCACGGGCGTGGACCTTGTCTACGTGGCGGCTCCGGAAAAAACCGCTTACTCCATATCCGCCATGTCGCCCAACCTCATAACCGTCAAACTAGAAGGAGAACAGCTAAACCCGGACAACGTTTCCCAGATAGAAGAGCATATTGAAAAGTGCGACGCTGTAATCATTGGACCGGGACTTGGAACGAGTTCTGAAACCGAGAAGGCGGTAAAAACGCTAATAAAAAGGGTGAATTCTTTGAAGCGCCCCGTATTGTTAGACGCTGATGGGTTAAAAGCATACTCCAAGGCTAAGCATCCGTTTAAAGCCCCCGCGGTTTTAACACCCCACGCTGGAGAGTATCGGCTTCTAACAGGGAAAACTCCGCCGAAAGAACCGAACAAAAAAGCTTTAGAAGTTCA
Organism: Candidatus Bathyarchaeota archaeon; assembly: GCA_003661945.1. Lineage (GTDB taxonomy): Archaea > Thermoproteota > Bathyarchaeia > Bathyarchaeales > UBA233 > UBA233. Next base: position 4,611 of record QMXC01000024.1, read on the forward strand.
AAGCACCGCGGCTAGACTTAACGCTGTGATTCTGCTAAAGGGAAGCGTAGACGTTATTTCAGACGGGGAACATGTAAAGCTGAATTATACTGGGAACCCCGGAATGACCGTGGGCGGCACGGGCGACGTATTATCAGGCGTTGTAGGCGCTTTTCTTGCTCAGCGGGTAGACCCGTTTGAAGCAGCTGTCGCGGGAGCCTTTGTTAACGGGGCTGCTGGGGACTTTGCTGTGGACAAGCTTGGATATCACATTGTGCCTACAGACCTCTTGGAGTTCATTCCGAAAGTCTTGGACAATCCAATGAGCCATATTGAGGTGCATAAAACGGTTGGAAGAAAACGTTAGAATCGTTGTTTATCATGCAAGACAATGCGACCCTAAAAAATGCACAGCGTTAAAGCTGAAGAGACATGGGTTGATTCGTGTTGTTCACCAGATTAAGCTGCTGCCGAAAGGAGCAGTGGTGCTTAACCCGCTTTCAGAAAAAGCGTTTTCACCCGAAGATAGACCGCGTATGGAAAAAGCTGGCTTGGTAGCCTTAGATTGCAGCTGGGAGCACGCGCAGAAAATTCTTTCGGCGCAAATGAGGCTACGCCGAGTTTCCCGTTGTCTGCCTTTTCTTGTAGCTGGAAATCCCGTAAATTACAGCTTGCCGACGAAACTGAGCACGGTAGAGGCGTTAGCAGCAGCCTTGTATATTGCGGGTTTCAGAGAAAAAGCCTTGCAGCTTCTTTCCTTGTTTAAGTGGGGGCACACATTCATTGATTTAAACCGGGAAAGACTGGAGGCATACGCGAAAGCAAAGAACAGTCAAGAAATAGTCAAGATTCAAAAACGGCTTTTAGGAGAACATTACCAGACGTCGTCTATGGATAAACCTTTAAGCGGCTCATCAGACTTGTAGACTATTTTTCCGTTGATGTATAGCCTCTCAGAGTTCATTAGGAAGTGCATTAGCTTCTCCTCAATTATCCGTTTTCGAAGTTTTTCCCTTGCTTCCCGTAAAAGTTTGAAACGCTCAGCTTCAGACATTTCCAGCAAATCGATTTTTTTGCTATTTTTGCGTTTTATCTTCATCGAAGCTTCACCTAGGTAAGAATGTAGCGAATCTTAATATATCCTTTAGTTTAGAACTGAAAACATGTCGGAACCGGAAATATTTCAGAGACTAAAATCATTCTTCTATTCTTGCAAAAATTATCAGAAAACCGGCAACTGCTAAGATTAAGCCCCAGAAGATGAAGAGCGCTGAAAACGACACGCCTAGGGGGTTTATGCCAGCCCAAGTGTCGTATATGAGAACCAACCCTACTATTAGCAGTAGGAATCCGAAAAACTTTCCAGCAAGCACCAATCCCGGAGTTTTCTCACTGCTCATTCTTACGCACCGTGATTAACCACAAAATAGAGAACTTTTACTTAAATTTATTCTGTTCACGGGACTTTGTTATTTTGATTTCATAGCTTTTTCCAGTATGATGCTCATAATTTCTCTCGATTTTTCGGGACAGTAGGTTGAGCCAAGCTTTTTTCCCAAGTTCCATGAAAGATTTTGCGCGTTTCATCAGTTCTTCGTTTCCCACAACTTTTTCACATGGGAAGTCTTCGCATTCAAAGCAAAGGCTTAACCCTCGCGCCTCACAGCATCTGCGAATTTCGCAGTCGGGTCTTCCCGCGCCTTCTTTACATGTTTTTCTGCATACTAGCCAGCTTTTCTTATCAGCGAGAAAAGCCAAACCTTTACGAAATTCCTTATAGTCGAACTCTCCAACTTCAGCAGGCATCCACTCTTGGAACCCATGAGCGTCAACCAGTTCGGCTAAAGCTTTCGCGAGCTTAACCAGCAACATATTCTCATAGTATCTAGCGCACGTGCTGCATGATACTCCGCAGTAAGTGTATAGGTTTTCAACGTTCATGAGTTTTCACTTCTGTTACGCCTCTTCGAGTTTTGCAGGCAGGTATTCATCCACGATGAAGGTTAAACCGTAACGGCTGAACGCCTCCTGCTCCGCTTTCCTACCGATTTTCATGAAGGTTTTTATTTCCCGTTGCCATAGTTCGTCTTTGTAGCGGGGGTCGCGTTGCAGTTCCCGGAGCCTTTTGAAGTCTATGTCGCTCAACGGGTCTGTGGGAAGCTTGTATTTAACTATGTCTGTTGCCCAGACGCCGCTCCATTTCGCGTCTGGAGTGGTTAACTCTCTTACGTGTGCAGCATTGGCGGAGCCAGAGATGATGACCATGGCTATGTGCATTCCCCAAGGGTCTCCGTCGGTGAAAATGTAGACTGGAAGCCCCAGCTCCTTGTTTAGTCTGTGAATGAAGTGGCGGGTGGCTCTAGGCGCCTGTCCAGCCGTTAAAACCAAGAGTGCGTTGAAACGTTCGTGTACGCGTTCTTCTATGAAACGGGTGAAAAGCCCGCCTTTCTCGATGGCTATCACCTTGTCGGCGCTGGTTTTAACGAACTCCGCCGACGTTAACGCGGGTCCAATCATTACGCCGTCCGGATGCGAAGTCAAATTCAACGTTCTTCCCTCGTAGCCTGGAACCGTGTATTCGATGGTTAGGTCTCCGAATATGGCTGACCTTTCCTCGGGGAAGATGTTGAAATCTTCCCGTGACCATCCGAGAACTGTTTCTAGGTCTGTTATTATGGCGTTGGATTCTTGCTGGTCTTTGAAAGACATTTCGTAGGCTTGTGCTGAATAGTATACGTCTCTTAACGTTGAGGTTTTCCGCTGCGATGTTAGTTCATGAGAGAAAAACGCTGCCCAAACTAGCTGCGTGAACGGCCTTATATGCCGGATGTTTCTCGCGGTTCTTCTTACCCTTTTTTCGCCTAGAACGTATTGGCGGAGTTCGGGATGATAATAAATGTTGTCTATGGAGCGGCTCGGCATTTCAATCGAAGGGAAAACTCCGCGCGCCATCTGCTCATAGAGCGAACTACCAAACTTTTCTAAACTTTCTAAAACGGCTTTACGTTTTTCAGCTATAGAACTTTTAGTTTTCCAGCTCAAATTTTCTCACACTCCTCAAAAGTATTTCAACATTAGGCGGCTGGGATTTGCCAGCTAACTGCGTGGAAAACTGCGCGATTTTAGGCAAATACTTGGCGAATATGCTTAGGCGTTTGCGTTCTCTGTTGACGTGTTCGCGCTTGGTTAGGAAGCGCTGCAAGTGTCGCGCGGCTTCTCTGATTCCGTTGAGGACTTCCCGTCTTACTTCGGGGCGGTCAGCGATGAACTCTTTTCCAACGGTCTTGTATGGAACTTTCGTGCTGCATATGTGAATCAGTATAGCGATAGGCATGTCGGGAGTAACTTTGTATCTTCTCCAGTTCATGGAACGTATCACTTTGACGGAAACGTCGCTTGCCTCGTCGTATAGTAGGGGGATGCGGTTCGCAAACCGGTAGATGGTGAAGTCTCCTTTCCGGGGGATTTTGCCGCCGTAAGCTATGGCGACTTCAACTATGAATGGATGCCCCGCGTAGGTGGAGGGGCGGCGTTGACAGACAGCCACAAATTCGGGTTCAAGCTCCTTCAGAATTCCTGCTTTCAACAAATCCTTGCCCAAAGGCGATAAACAGCTGGCGTCTGGAGGCAAAAAGTCTTTGAAACGTTTCATCATACGGACGAGGTGCACGATTTCTTGATGCGTAAGCTTTCTGGGGTTTTTGCTAGGCGGGATTTTGCTGAACTCTAGAAACTTCCGCGCTGTTGTTTCGCCTACACGGTGGAAATGGGTTCTGAGAAAGTCAATCATGTTCCGGGTAGGTGTCACTTGTATGAGGCGTTGAAAGATTTCAACGTCCACGCCGTAGGGATGGGGCAGCGTCTCCTTCGGAGGCGTAGGCATCCGCGTTGTTACACGCGTGAATTTGTATAAGCGTCCCCTCGGGTCAACGAAGGTTAAGTTCGCGTAGGGGTTAACCAGCGCCGTTTGTTTCAGGTATTCCACAATCTTTGACATGGCTCTGAAATAGTCGCCTTCCAAGCTGAACTCGACGATGGTGCCTCGCCACTGCTCCTTGTTGAGTAAAATCTTTCGGTCGAGGATTAAGGGCTTGTTCCGTTGAATGTCAATCATCAAACGGTACATGTAGATTCGCGAAGAACCGGTGCTTGAAATCACCAGCGCGGGCTGATGAGTGGTTATCTGCCCGTAAAGAATAGCCATGGTTCCGCCAAGCCCGAAGGTTCCACGAGCTTGCTTTAGCTTATACTTGGAGCCGAACAAAACTTGACCAAACGCTGAGGGAATATGTCGCGCTGGGATGCCGGAACCATTGTCCTGGACGCGTAGCTGATAAACCTGCGCTTCACGGCCTGCCTCGCCGAGAAACTTTAACCGGATGTATATGTCTGGCGCCACTCCGATGTTCTCAGCTGCGTCGAGAGAATTCTCAACGAGTTCTCGTATAGCGGAGTATATGGCGCGGGCTGGATTAGTGAAGCCGGCTATATCCCGGTTTCGGTAGAAGAAGTCTGAAGGACTTATTTCTTGAAACGTCTGCGCCATCTATGGTTCCTACTCTCTATATTTACTGCTCTAGATTAATCTAACTGTTGAACACTTCTCTCTCAAAATCCTTACGGTATACAGTTAAATAGGAACCCGTACCAAATACTCTTTCGGAAAGTGAACCCATGTTCAAAACGGTTCTCGTGCCGATAGACGGGTCAGAAAACTCGATGAAAGCCCTAACCTACGCGGTTGAAATCGCCAAACAATTCAAAGCCAAACTCATCCTAATAAACGTCTACTCCCTCCCAAAACCCACACCCATAAGCCCAGCCATGCCCCTAGCCGGACCACCAACCGAAACCACCCCGCCGCTAACCATAGAAATAACAAGAGAACTAATAGAAAAAACAAAACAACGAGCACAAGAAATTCTGAAACGCGCAAAAGACGAAGCGGAGAAAAAACATGTCCCGGTTGAAACCATAGTAAAAGAGGGAAAACCAGTCCGGGAAATAGTTAAAGCCGCAGAAGAGAAAAACGTCGACCTAATAGTTATGGGCGCTCGGGGAATAAGCAAAATAAAAGAAATTCTCCTCGGAAGCGTAAGCCACGGAGTAGCCAGAAAAGCCCACTGCCCAGTGCTAATAATAAAATGAAATAATCAAGGAGAAACACAAAAACTTTATTGCAAATAGAGCCTTGATGGAACGTCAAGAGTTGGCTTATTTAAAGCCTAATAGGTTAAGGCTATCCTGATTATGGTTTTTGCTGGTTTTCCGCAGAGGATACAGCTTCCCCCGGGTTTCGTCTGCGCCTCTTCAGGTACGCCTAGTATTCTCGCGTCAACTGCTTCCTCGATTTGTTGTCCGCATTCGCTGTCTCCGCACCATGGAGCTTCAACTATTCCGGCGCGTTCGCTTATCAGCTG